>JANOAW010000352.1:0-2447 GCA_031411355.1 Hyphomicrobiaceae bacterium
CGCGTCCGTCGCGCGTCTCGTCACGAGCGCGATCAGGCAGGCGGCCGATGTGGTATTGCCGATACCGAGTTCGCCGATCACGACGACGCGTGCGCCCCGTGCAACGGCCACGCGAAGTTCATCGGCCCCGACCTGCCACGCCCGCTCGAACGCCTGTTCGTCCATGGCAGGTTCGACCGAGAGATCGGCGGTGCCGCGAGCGACACGGCGATCAGTGCAGACGCGGGTATTCGGTCGATCAGCCGTCGTCGATCCCACATCGATCAAGCGCAGGTCCGTACGGGTCGACGCGGCCAGCGCCGAGCTCACGGCGCGGCCCCGGTCGATGGTCTCGATCATGGCGGTCGTCACGGCCTGCGGCCAGATGCCGACGCCCGACGCGACGACGCCATGGTCGCCGGTGAACAGGAGCAGACAGCGCGGCGATGTCGCCGGTGTCAGCGTTGCCTGCGTTTCACACAGGCGCACCGCGAGGTGTTCGAGCGTGCCGAGACTGCCCTGCGGTTTGGCGAGCTCGTCGAGCCGGGCGCGCGCGCGCGCTGCGATCGTCACTTCTTGCCCCCCAGCAGGTCGTCGAAGCTGATCTTAACGCCCGCATACCCAGCGATGCGGGCGGTGTTGTAGCCGAATTGCTCTTGATACCTGGCATCGAGCGCGTTTTCGATCCGGCCGTAGATCTCGAGGTTTGGTTGGATCTTGTAGCTCGCCCCCAAGGTCAGCAACCAATAGGGCGACAGACCGGCGCGACCCGACAGGCTCGGAAACGTACCACCGAAGCCATCAGATACGTTGACGAAACGGTAGTCGGTCATGGCACCGTTATAGACGGCGGCGACCGTGACACTGCCTCGGCCCTCGGCAAATGCCGCCGTGGCATCGATCCGCGCGGTGTGGGGTGGGCGGCGCACTTCGAGCGTGCCCGATGGATCGCGCGCATCGGTGTAGGTGTAGGATATGCCGGCCGACAGCCACGTGGCGACCGCGCCCTTCAACGAGACTTCGACGCCCTGGCGGTGGCTTTGGCCGTCGAGATTGATCGGCGTCGATGGAAAGACGCTGTAGTCGGTTGTGATCTCACTCGTCAGATTGGCGCGGAAATAGGTGATGTCGAACAGCGCGCGTCCGCCGAGAAGCTTGACTTCGACGCCGGCATCCCAGCCGAGGCTCTCTTCGGGCTTGAGGTTCGGGTTAGGTGCGAAATAGGCGAGATTGGAGCCGAACTGTTCAAACATGGTCGGCAGTTTGACGCCCGTGCCGACGCTCGCATGGGGGCGCAGGACCGAGCCCTTCGGTGCGAGAGAGGCAGCGAGACGCCATGTCGTGAAATCGCGGAACGTGTCGTTGTCGTCACGGCGGACGCCGGCTGTGACGAAGAGTGTGTCGGCGAAACCGCCGCGCCATTCACCGGCGAAAGACGTGCGCGCGCGCCGACGTTCGAGGCCGTCGTCATAGTCGCCCGACGGCGTGAAACGTTCGTTGGTCTGCGACGCCTCGATCGAAAACGTGTGCCGGGCCATGATCGCGGGCGTTTCGAGCCGCGCACTGCCGCGATAGCCGTAGGCGTCCGTGACGCCGAGATTACGGGCATTGCTGAAATATGTGCCGTCGAAGGCGCGCTGGTCGTTCGAGACAAAGGTGTAGAATACTTCGTTGCTGAACGGGCTCGTTGCGGGTGCGAACTTCAAGGTGGCGCCGCCGAGTAGAAATTTGTTCCTTTGATACGACGCGTCGTCATAGGCGGTTGCGATACTGCCGACGACCGGACCACCGAACCCGTCGAGGTGGACCATCCGGTCCGTGCGACGCACATGCGCATCGAGTGAGAGATCGTTGGTGATCTTGCCACCGGCGCGGAGCGCGAAGCTACCGAGACGGGTGCCGTCTTTTTCATCGCCGACAGGGGACGTGTTGAATCCGTCGCTCGCCCGCCATTGGCCACTCAACGAGACATATGCCCGATCCGTACCACCGGCGATGCGGGCCGCCACGTCACGCGTGCCAAACGAGCCGATCTCACTGCGGATACTGGCCGCCAATGGTCCGCCGCCCTTACGCGTGACGATGTTGATCACGCCACCGATGGCGTTTGAGCCGTAGAGGCCGGACATCGGCCCACGGATGACTTCGACGCGTTCGATATCTTCGACAGGAATGAGTGAGAAGTCGACCTCACCGTTGCCGCTGTCGTTGGCGGCCACGCCGTCGATCACGACCAGCGTATGATTGCCTTCGGCGCCGCGCATGCGGATCTGCGTCAGCGAACCTGGGCCGCTCGGCCGATTGACGGAAACGCCCGGCAGCGACCGCAGCGCATCGCCGGCGTGCCGAACCTGCTGTCGCGCCAGATCTTCGCGCGTGACGACCGACACCGACGTGCCGAGTTCGCGTTGCGGAATTCCGTCTGCTCCAGTCGGCGCCCCGGCTGGCGTCCCGTCTGGCGCGGCGGT
>JANOAW010000353.1:0-5633 GCA_031411355.1 Hyphomicrobiaceae bacterium
CGGTGACACCATCCAGGTGGCGGCTTGGCGCGAACGCGGCATGGTGGCGCTGGCGGTCGAAGATCAGGGCGTGGGCGTGCCCATCGAACAACAGACCAAGGTGTTCGAGCGCTTCGAAAGCAAGACGCTCGGCTCCAAGCATCGCGGTGCCGGCCTCGGCCTTTCGATCGTCAAGAGCCTGGTCGAGCTGCACGGCGGTAACGTCACCTTCGTTTCGGAACCCGGTCGTGGTACACGCGTCACCGTGCGTTTGCCGGAATCCGGCGTCGGTGTCATGGATGTCCGCGCAGCCTGAGCCCCGACCGAGAGTGACCGCGCCGCCCGATCACCGGGGCGAGACCTGGACGAGACCTGGACGAATGAACATCGAAGTCGCGTGCGAGTACGACGAAGGCGGCCTCGTGCGGCTCGGCGAAGCGCTGGCACTCGAACTCGTCACGGGCGACTGCATCGCACTGTACGGCGACCTCGGAGCCGGCAAAACCACGTTCGCGCGCGCTTTCGTGCGGGCGGCGCTCGGCGAGCATGATGCGGATGTGCCGAGCCCAACATTCCCGATCGAACAGCTTTACGACGGCCCGCGGGGGCCCGTCGCCCATTACGACTTGTATCGGCTGGCTGGGCCGGACGATCTTGAGGGCATCGGCTTCCTCGAGACCCAGCCGCGCGCGGTGACGCTCGTCGAATGGCCACAACGGGCGAACGAGCTGCTGCCGCCCGAGCGCCTCGACATCACGCTTGCCCCCGGACGCGATCACGCCCGGCGTCACGTGACGTTGCAGGCGACCGGCGCCATCGCCAGCCGTGTCGCGCGTGCGCTCGACCTACGCTCATTTCTCAATGCGGCGCCGCAACCCTGGCAGACTGCATGGCTGATGCATCTGCACGGTGACGCCTCGACCAGATCCTATGGCCGGCTGTGGACGTCGACCACGGGAAAAACAGTCGATCGGGCCGTGCTCATGAACGCGCCGCGACGCCCGAGCGGACCACCGATCCGCGATGGCAAACCCTACAGCCAGATCGCGCGCCTGGCGGAAGATGTGGCGCCGTTCATGGCCATCGGCAGCGCACTTCGTACAGCGGGATTGGCGGCTTGCGAAATCTTCGCCCACGATCTCGACCACGGCTTTCTGATTGTCGAGGATTTCGGTGACACGGCCTATGCACGCGCCCTCGCGGAGGGCTGTGACCAGAACACACTCTGGACTGCAGCCGTCGATGTGCTGCTGGCACTGCGCCGCAATCCGTTTCCGCCGACGTTGCCGTTGCCGGATGGTGGTCACCACACACTGCCCCGTTTCGATCGGGCGGCGCTTGAAATCGAGGTCGAGCTGATCCTCGATTGGTACTGGCCCGCCATGCACGGGAGAGCTGCGCCGGAACCAATACGTTCGCAATTCCGCGTTCTCTGGTCACCAATTCTCGACCGCATGCTGGCGCAGTCACCGGGTATTTTCCTGCGGGATTTCCATTCACCCAATCTGTTCTGGCGCCCGCGACGCCTCGGCACGGACCGTGTCGGACTGATCGATTTTCAGGACGCCTTGGCGGAACCGTGGGCCTATGATCTCGTCTCCATCCTGCAGGATGCGCGCGTCGACGTTGCGACCGATCTCGAGCAGCGCCAATTCGAGCGCTATGTCGCGGCCGTGCGGGCTGACGACGAGGCCTTCGACGCCGACCAGTTCGCAGCCACCTATGCAGCCTTCGGCGCCCAGCGGAACACGCGCCTGATCGGCTTGTGGGTCCGACTGCTGCACCGCGACGGCAAAGCCGGCTATCTCCGGCACATGGCCCGCACCTGGGACTATCTACAGCGCAACCTCGCACATCCAACCCTCGCCCCGTTGCGCGCATTCTATGCCGAGCACATGCCGACGTGGACGCTCGACAGCGAACGTCACATCCGGGCAGTCGACCGCAAATGACAGTGTCGCGCGCGACCGTTCCCGCGCGGCCCGGATCGAGCCCGACCCTGAATATACGCGGCCCGGATTGCCAAGCCACTTACCGCGATACGCGCCGCGCCGATGCGCTGACGAAACAGGACACGAAACCTATCATGCCAGACGATGCGACGTTGCTCGAAGCCGTCACCACCTTCGTCGATGAAGGCTGGATCAACGAGGTGCTTTTTCGAGTGAAAAGCGGCAAGGAGGCGACCGTGTATTGCTGTTCCGCGCACGAGACTCGCGATGCCGAGCATTACGCCCTGAAAGTCTACACGCCACCGGACCGGCGGTCGTTTCGCAATGCCGCCGTATATCAGGAAAGCCGCTTCGACCGTTCCACGCGGCAGGGTCGCGCCATGCACAACAAGTCGGCAACCGGTCGCGAAATGCTGGCCGGACGCTGGCCGAGCGCTGAATTCGCGACACTGCAGAGATTGCACGACGCCGGCTGTGACGTTGCTGCGCCGATCGCGTTGGGTGGCGGCGCCCTGTTGATCGAATTCATCGCCGACGACGACGATCCGGCTCAAGCGGCGCCGCAATTGATGAAAGTACGCTTTGAACCCGACGACGCCGAGCGGCTTTATGCACAGGCCCTTGCAGCCATCGAGCAGATGCTCGCCAGTCATGTCGTCCACGGCGATCTGTCCGCCTACAATATTCTTTACGCCGGCGGGCGCTTGCGCATCATCGATTTTCCACAGAGCATCGATGCGCGCTTCAATTCGAACGCGCGCATGTTGCTCGATCGCGACGTCGCGAACGTGTCGAGCTTTTTCGCCCGGCAAGGCTGCAAGACCGATCCGGCCGCGGTCTCGGCGGCACTCTGGAAACGTTACAGCCTCGCGCAGCTGTAGGCAGGAGATATGCACAGGCCAGTCGCCCCTTCGACCCGCCCGGACGTGACGCTGAACGGATGAACGGCTATCCAACGGCCCATGAGCTGGACACCCGACATCGCCATGGTGCTCGCCGCCGGCCTCGGCACGCGCATGCGCCCGTTGACGGACACGGTGCCGAAAGCCCTCGTGAGGCTCGGCGACCGCGTCCTCGTCGATCATGTGCTCGATCGCGTGGCGGCAGCAGGCGTGCCGCGGGCGGTGGTCAACGTGCATCACAAGGCCGCCGCGCTCGAAAGCCATTTGCGGGGCCGCCAATCGCCGCAGATCGTGGTGTCGAACGAGCGCGATGGGTTGCTTGAAACCGGCGGTGGTACAAAGCGCGCCATGCCGTTGCTCGGCGCCGCCCCGTTTCTGGTGCTCAACTCCGACAGTGTCTGGATCGAGGGCGCGGAACAAAACCTCGCGCGCCTGTTCTCGGCCTGGGATGGCGACCAGATGGATTGCCTGCTGATGCTGGCATTGACATCATCCGCTGTCGGATATTCTGGTAAAGGCGATTTTTCCCACGAGGCCGACGGACGCATCCGGCGCCGGCGCGCCGACGAAACCGTGCCGTTCGTCTATACGGGCGTCCAGATCGTGCATCCGCGCTTGTTCGCTGACGCACCGGACGGGGCTTTTTCATTCAATACGCTGTGGAATCGCGCGATGTTGCTCGGTCGCGCGCACGCGATGCGCATGAACGGACTGTGGTTGCACGTCGGCACGCCCGCGCAACTCGCCGCGGCGGACGCGACGTTGAGGGCGCACGCATGACCGCCTCGTGCATTTACACGGTACCTTCGGGGCTGCCATTTCTGCGCACGCTCGCGGACGCCTTGCTGTCCGGCGATCTACCGCGTCGAGGTGGGCCCGCGCCGACGCCGATTTCACTTGCAGGCTATACCCTGCTGTTGCCGACGCGGCGCGCGACACGGGCTTTGCAGGAAGCGTTTCTCGCGGCCTCCGGCGGCAAGGCGATGCTGATGCCGAAGATCCGACCGATCGGCGATGGGCTCGAGGACCTGACCTTGCTCGCCGGCGCGGCTGGGCTCGGCGATCTCGGCCCCGACAGTGCGGACCTGCCACCGGCCATCAGTGAGCTTCAGCGGCGACTTGTGTTGACGGAACTGGTGCTGAGCTGGTCGCGCGCCTTGCGGCAGCCCTCGGACGATCCGGCCCAGTTCCTGCGCGAGGACGCGGTCGCCGCGGGCGCCAATACTCCGGCTCAAGCGGCGAAACTTGCAACCGAACTCGCTCGGCTGATGGACCTCGTCGAAACGGAAGGCGCGAGCCTCGCGGGGCTCGAAACATTGGTGCCGGAAGACTTCTCCGAACATTGGAAGAAAACGCTGGCGTTCCTCGAAATCGTCATTTCGGTCTGGCCGCAGTACCTCGCGGCCCAGGAGCGCCTGTCGCCGATGGACCGCCGCAACCGGGTCCTGCGCCTCGAGGCCGCGCGGCTGAAGGCGTTGCCGCCGCGCGGCCCCGTGATCGTCGCAGGCGTCACGGGCAGCATTCCGGCTGCCGCGGACCTGATGACGGTGGTGGCGAGCCTGCCGAACGGCGCCATCGTGTTGCCTGGGCTCGATCAGGCCATGGACGACGAGAGTTTTTCGCTCGTCGGCCGCTGCCATCCTGATCATCCGCAATACGGCTTTTCGAAACTGCTTGCTTCGCTCGGCGTTGCGCGCAGCAATGTCGCCGGTCTCGGCAACATTGGTCAGCGCGGCCGTGCACGCGCGGCCATGATCGGGGAAGCCTTGCGGCCAGCGACGACGACGCACCGCTGGCACGATCTCGCACGGGCCATGTCGGCCGACGACGCCGTCGCAGCCCTCGCGGGCGTCCACATGATCGCGACGCCGACGGCCCAGGATGAAGCCGAAGTCGCAGCCCTGATCCTGCGCAAGGCCGTCGAGACGCCCGGCAAAACGGCGGCGTTGGTGTCGCCGGATCGTTTGCTGGCGCGCCGTGTCGGCGTCCGGCTGGCTGCGATGGGCGTGCACGTGGACGACTCGGCCGGTCGCCCGTTCGGCAAGACCGTGACCGGCGCGTTTCTTGATCTCGCCATCGAAGCCGCCGCCCAGGACTTTACGCCCGCAGCGACCATGGCACTGCTCAAACATCCGCTGACCCGCATCGGCATGTCCGCCCGCGATATCCGGCGCGCCGCCCGCTATCTCGAACTTGCGGCATTCCGCACGCTCTATCTCGGTCGCGGTCTGGACGGCATCGACGCAGCCCTCGAACGCGCGGCACAGGAGGCCGTCGGCGACAGCGACGTCAGCGTTCCCCGCTCGCGCGCCGTGCGTCGCTTGTGGGACGAGGATTGGCGGGCCGCACGAGACCTGGTGACGCAATTGAAGCAGGCCTACGGCCCGTGGCTTGCCGTGTCGGCATCGAACGAGGCTCAATCGCTGCAGGCGCTCGCGCGGGCACATGTCGACGTCGCCGAAGCATTGGCGCGCTTGCCGGATGCGCCGTCGACTGATGCAGCCTCGACAGATGCAGCGTCGACTGATGCATCACGACCGACAGCTACGCCGACAGGCGACGAGCCGCCGCATCAGCCGCTCTGGGACGGCGAAGCGGGTCTGGCGGCGCAGGTGTTTTTCACCAGCCTGCTCGATCCGGATTTGCGGGCGCCGGCCTTGGCGCCCTCCGACTACGCCGATTTCTATCGCGGGCTGATCGCGGGCGAGAACGTGCGGCCGCGGCATGCGTTGCATCCGCGCGTGTTCATCTGGGGACCGTTCGAAGCACGGCTACAACAACCCGACATCGTCGTGCTCGG
>JANOAW010000354.1:0-2117 GCA_031411355.1 Hyphomicrobiaceae bacterium
CGGTGCAGAACGACGGCAAATGGCATTATACCGGCCAGAACATCGTTGGCGAAACCGCGCAGCTCGAAGCCGAGATCACGCGCGCTCAGAGCGAGATCGAACTGGCTGAAAACAAGCGCGCGGCCATGATCGAGCACAAGAACCGGCTGGCGGTACGAGCGCCGTTCGACGGGACGTTGCTCGAACTTCCGCACGTCGATCGTGGTGCCGTGCGGCGCGGCGACATCATCGCCGTCATCGAACAACGCAAGCGGCGTCAGGTGACGGCGTTCCTCAATCAAGACGAAATTCTGCGCGTTGGGCAGGGCGACGAGGTGTTGATTTATGTGCCGGCGCTCGGTGAGACGCTGAAGGGCATCGTGCAGCAGGTCGATCGTACCAGCGGTTTCGTGAAGGAACAGAATGCGGCACAAAATCCCGGCTATCGTTGGCGCGGTCCCGTCGACCGCTCCGCCAAGGTGACGATCCAGTTCGTCGATCAGGCGCGGGTGACCGGCGACGTGGAGCGCTATCGCTCCGGCTTGCCGGTCGTTGCGGTGTTCCCGAGCCGGACGACCAGTCCGGTGATGGGCTCGCTCAAACAAAAACTCTCGACGGCCATGTGAGGGCGCATGACTGGACCCGCCCAGCCGTCCCGCCCGATCCACCCTGCGTTCGCACGTCGGGGGCGAGCGCCCTCGGATGCAAGGCGGTCGACGCCCGTGGCACTCACGCCGTCACCTGCGGTTCTGTCAGGTGCGGGTGTGTTGAAATCCCGGTCGCTGCCGCGTGTGTCTGGGCCGACGGGCATCAGTTCAACGCGCCCATCGAACGGCGGGTTCGCCTACGAAAAATTCGTCGATCAGGCGTATTACCAGCCGACGTTTCTCGAGAAATGGTCGCCGATAGTGCAGATCAAGATCGCGATGTATTTCGCGGTCTGTTTCTGCATGCTGCTGCTGCTGCCGAATTCAATCTATTCAGCCGAATTGCGCGAAGTCACCTACATCATCGGTATTCTCGGCGTGTGGCGCTATGGCTGGTGGTTCAACCATTTCGCGCGCGCGAAAATCTACGAAAAGATCGCCTATCCGCGCGCCGCCGCACGGGCCAAGGAGGTCTGGGATTCAGGCTGGCGGCCGCGCCACATTCACATTCAGATGACGACGTTTCGCGAGCACCGCGAAATCTCGGAAGCGGTCATCAGCGGGCTGGTCAATCAAATTCGTGATTGCGGCGTTCCAGCCACGCTCTGGCTCGGCTCAAGCGAGCGGCCAGACGAAGACAAGATCGCCAACTATCTCAAGATCGTTGGCGCCGATTGCGACATCACGCTGAAGATCATCCGGCAGAACCAACCCGGAAAACGCGTCGCCATTGCGCTCATTCTGCGCGCGATGAGCCGTGCCATGGTGCCGAAAAATGATCTCGTCGTGTTCATGGACGGCGATTTCGTCATGCACCCTGGCTGTCTGAAGAAGTGTCTGCCGTTGTTTGCCGTCGATCCAGGGCTGCATGCACTGACTACGAACGAAGATGTGCTCGTCGTTGGGCCTTGGTGGATGAGCCCTTGGCTGAACATGCGCTTTGCGCAGCGGCGGCTCGCCATGCAGAGCCACGCATTGTCGGGTCGTGTCCTGACGCTAACCGGTCGCATGAGCGTGTTCCGCGCCCAGCATATCATGAAAGAGGAATTCATCCGTCTACAGGAGGCGGACTTTCTCAATCACTGGCTCTGGGGGCAGTTCCGCTTCTTGTCGGGCGATGACAAAAGCACGTGGTACACGCTGCTCAAGTACGGCGTGCGTATGACTTATGTGCCCGATGCCAACGGTACCACCATCGAGGTGGTCGAGGGTTCAGGTTATCGTCGCATGGTTGAGAACCTGCGTCGCTGGTCGGGCAACATGTTGCGCAACGGCTATCGCGCTATCCTTCTCGGTCCGACCAGAATGCCATTCTTCATCTGGTGGTGCCTCGTCGATCAGCGCTTGGCCATGTGGACGATGCTGTTTTCGCCGGTGCTCGCGATATCGGGGACGGTCAAGGTGGGTTGGCCGTTCTTTGCGGCGTATGTCGTGTACATCGCCATTACCCGCATGCTGCTGTCGATGGTCCTGTGGACTTATGCACGGCAC
>JANOAW010000355.1:0-3659 GCA_031411355.1 Hyphomicrobiaceae bacterium
GCAAGACGAAACCCTCACGCGCGTCATCGCAACATCGGCGACGGCCGCAAGACAAATTACTCAAAGAGACCTGCGTTCCCTCATGTGATCGGCGCTGGGTTGAATAGCGCCAGGGCATTGTGCAAGCCCCAGGTCTCGGCCCAGGTTTTGCGCCCACTGGCGACCTCGAGCATGGTGCGAAAAATGTCCCAGCCGACCTCCTCGATGGTCGCCTCGCCGGTCGCAATCGGTCCCGCATCGATGTCCATCAAGTCATGCCAGCGGCGTGCGAGGTCTCGGCGCGTCGCAATTTTGATCACCGGCACAGCGGCCAAACCATAGGGCGTGCCGCGACCGGTGGTGAAGATGTGCAGGTTCATGCCGGCTGCGAGTTGCAACGTTCCGCACACGAAGTCGCTGGCGGGCGTGGCTGCATAGAGGAGACCCTTGCGTTCCGCTCGCTCGCCGGGACCAACGACGCCCGAGATTGCAGCCGTGCCAGATTTTGCGATCGATCCCATGGCCTTTTCGACGATGTTCGAGAGGCCGCCGGATTTGTTGCCCGGTGTCGTGTTGGCGCTGCGATCGGCATCGCCGCGGGTGAGATACCGGTCGTACCAATCGAGTTCGGCGATGATCTGGCGGGCGACGTCGGCATCGACGGCACGAGCCGTCAGGTGTGCGATGCCGTCCCGAACTTCGGTGTTCTCCGAAAACATCACAGTGCCGCCCGCGCGCACCACGAGATCGCTGGCGAAACCGAGTGCGGGGTTTGCAGTAATGCCCGAAAATGCGTCGGAGCCACCGCATTGCATGCCAACCACAAGATCGCTCGCGGGACAGGTTTCGCGACGTCTGCGATCGAGCCTCGACAGGTGAACCTCCGCGGTCTTCAAGATCGAAGCAACCATAGCTTCGAAGCCGACATGGGCTGGGTCCTGCAAGGTCACGAGACCGATCTCGCCGTCACGATCGAGACGTGGCAACGGGCCGAACAAGCGCTCGGGCTGTAACTTCTCGCATCCGAGGCTGACCACCATCGTCTCGCCGCCGAAATTCGGATTGCGGCTGATGTTGCGCAAGGTGCGGATCGGGATCGGTGCGTCGGTTGCATCGATGGCGACGCCGCAGCCGTAGATGTGGTCGAGACCGACAACGCCGTCCACGGCCGGATACTTCGGCAACAACTCCCGACGAATGCGGCCGACGGCGTGTTCGACCACGCCCGAGACGCACTGGACCGTCGTCGTTATGGCGAGCAGATTGCGCGTCGCGACCGTCCCGTCACGGTTGCGATAGCCCTCGAAGGTATAGCCCACGAGTGGCGCATCAAAAGTGGCGCGGCGTGTTGCAAGCGGCAGCGCGTCGAGCGAGGGGGCAGCGGGCATCGTCAGACGCTTTTCATGAACCCAAGCGCCAACGGGAATATCGGTCGACGCGTAGCCGATCACCGTGTCGTAGCGCCGGACGGCGTCACCGGCCGCGAGCGCGACCAACGCCACCTTGTGGGCTTGCGGGATGCGTTCGACGAGCACCACGCCGTGACCGATGTCGGTACCGGCCGCAAGCCCGAGATCGTCGACGACCACCGCAACGTTGTCGGCCGGGTGAACACGCACGACTTTGCGTGCCGCGTCGGATCGGGTGTCGGCTCGGTCTGCCATGAACGGTATTCCTCGGCGTTGCTCAGCGCGCGGCATCGGCGAAACGGCGATAGCGGTCGATGCTCTTGGAGAGATGCAGCCGCATCGCCTTGCGCGCAAGGCTCGGGTTGCGGTCGCTGATCGCCGTCGCGATAGCCACGTGATCTCGTTGAATGGCTGCGAGATAAGCGGCCTGCTGCTCAAATGTCGAGCGGTTGCTGCGGATGATCTGGCGCGGGATCACATGGCGCCCGAGAAACGTCAGAAATTCTGGGAAATGGGCATTCGTTGTCGCTTCTGCGATAGCGCGATGGAAGGCGAAATCCTCGTGCACGGCACTGCGCTGATCAGCGATGGCCCGATCGATCGCGTGGAGCGCGCTGTCGATGGCCTCACGGTGAGCAGGGGTCGCGCGTTCGGCAGCGAGTGCTGCTGCCTCGGTCTCGACCGCGAGCCGCAACTCCATCACGCGCAAAACCTCGGCGATCCCCTCGGGGCTTTCGACATCGCCCGACGCGATGCGAAACGCCGCACGGCTGATATCGGTCGCGACGAAGGCACCGAGTCCCTGTCTGGTCACGATCAGGCCGTCGGCCTTCAGGGCTGACACGGCTTCGCGCAGCACCGTGCGCGAGACGCCCATGGCGGTCGCGAACTCGGCCTCCGTCGGCAGACGATCGCCGGGCGCAAAGCGGCCGTTGCGTATCTCGGACGCAATTCTGTCGACCACTTCGGCGGTCAGATTGCGAGACGGCCGTAATGGCCGCAGCAGCGTTTCCGCGGCGGTTCGGGCTGACGAGCTTGACGTCCGTTCTCTGGTCATCATACAAGTGGTTACCAGTCGCAACGGGCATCATCAAGCCCGAGTGTCTGGCTTTTTGAGGCGTTTCCAGGCGCGTTGTGGTGGAAGCGTATCGAGCCCGAGCAGCGATTTGGTTCGGCCCCGCGACAGGTGCCGGCTACGGACTTTCAAATTTGGGCCTTCAGGGAGGACCACATGAAACGTCGTGAACTCTTGCAAGTGTTGGGCGGTGCCGGCATCGCCGGCGCGACAGGTCTCGGCGCCATGTCGTCGGTTTCAGCCCAGGCGAAACTGGTCATGAAGGCGTCCGACGTGCACCCGCTCGGATATCCGACGGTGGCCGCCGTCGAGGCGATGGGCAAGAAACTGGAGGCAGCGACCAGCGGTCGCTTGTCGATCCAGATGTTCCCTTCCATGCAGCTCGGCGGCGAGAAGGAGATGATCGAACAGGCGCAGGTCGGCGCTTTGCAGATCGCACGCGTCTCGGTCGGGGCACTCGGCCCCGTCGTCGACGACCTCAACGTTTTCAATTTGCCGTTCGTGTTCCGTGACGGCGCGCACATGGAGAAGGTGATCGACGGCGAGATCGGCAACGAGTTGCTGGCCAAGATCACCGCCGCCGACAAGACCGGGCTGATTGGTCTGTGCTGGATGAACGCCGGCACGCGCAACGTTTATAATGGCAAACGCGCGATCAAGAACCTCGAAGACTTGAAGGGCCTCAAGATCCGCATGATGGGCAATCCGCTGTTCGTCGACACCATGAACTCCCTCGGTGGCAACGGCATCGCGATGGGTTTCGATCAGGTCTACAACGCCATGCAGACCGGCGTGGTCGATGGCGCCGAAAACAACTTCCCGAGCTACATCGCCCAGAACCATTTCCAGGTGGCGAAATTCATCTCGCAGACCGAACACCTGATCATCCCCGAGATCCTCGTTTTCTCGAAAAAGACCTGGGACACGTTGTCGAAGGAAGATCAGGCGCTGATCGCCAAGACGGGCCGTGAGGCGCAGCTCGAGCAGCGCGCGCTCTGGTACAAGGCCGAGGAAGAGTCGCTCGCCAAAATGAAGGCGGTCGGCATCGAGATCGTCAAGTTCACCGACAAGAAGGCCTTCCAGGACGCCGTCAAGCCGGTCTGGGACAAGTACGGCGCGAAATACGCCGCGATGGTCAAGCGCATCGAAGCCGTCAACTAACGGCTGGCTCGCAGTCGACGAGTGGTCGGACGATG
>JANOAW010000356.1:0-2546 GCA_031411355.1 Hyphomicrobiaceae bacterium
CCCGCCGCGCCAAGCCAATCCTTGCCGAGAGGTGACTGTCGCAATGCCAACCGAGACTGCATCCATCGACGCCGGGCGCACGCCGGTCGGCCAATCCGCCGCACCAGAGGTGGCTGTGATCGTGCCGACTTTCAACGAGGCCGGCAACGTGGCTGCTGTGGTCGCGGCCGTCGACAAAGCACTTGCGGGCATGCGGTGGGAATTGATCTTCGTCGACGACGCCTCGCCCGATGGTACAGCCGAGCGCGCCCGCGTCATCGCTCGCACGGACACACGCGTTCGCTGCATCGAGCGCTACGGCCGGCGCGGCCTGTCTGGCGCATGTATCGAAGGCTTGTTGTCGTCGAGCGCACCTGTCCTCATGGTCATGGACGGCGACCTGCAGCACGATGCTGAAACGCTGGCGGTCATGGCGCGCCACATACAGCGCGACGAAGCCGATGTCGTGGTGGCCAGTCGCTACGTCGGCGCAGGCTCAGACGGTAGTTTCTCGGCCCGCCGTCGGCGGATCAGTCATTTGTCCGCGAAAGCGGCGCGGCTCGTGACCGGGGTCTCGATCACCGATCCGATGAGCGGTTTTTTCGCCCTGTCACGCGCCACGCTGCGCGAAATCGCGCCCAACCTCGCCTCGGAAGGGTTCAAGATCCTGCTCGATCTGCTGTCGTCGCGCGGCAAGGGCAAGCCCGCGTTTCGGGTTCTGGAAGTGCCGTATGCGTTTGGGGTGCGCCAGAGCGGCCAGTCGAAACTCGGCATGCGCGTCGCCCTGGATTTCGTTGGTCTGCTTGTGTCGAAAGCAACCGGAGGACTGGTTCCAATCCGGTTCGTCAACTTCGTTGCGGTCGGTGCACTCGGCGTCGCGGTGCATCTGCTCGCGTTGCAGACGTTTCGCTCGTTCGGCGTCGAATTCGTGCCGGCACAGGCCGCCGCGACGTTCGTCGCCATGACGTCCAACTTCGCCTTCAACAACGTGTTCACCTACGGCGACAAACGCTTGATCGGTGCAGCCGCGATCAAGGCGCTGTTCATCTTTTATGTCATCTGCGGTATCGGCGCCTTGAGCAACGTCGGCGTCGCCGCCTGGCTGTATGCGCAGTCGCCGTCCTGGTGGGTTGCGGGCGTGATCGGCTCCGTCATTGGCGCGGTGTGGAACTACGCACTGTCGAGCCGCCTCATCTGGCGTGCCTGAGGTCGACGCGGATCATGCGATATTTTTGAGTGGGGGAACGAATGGCCGCGCACGCGACCAGCGCTCTGTGGCGCGGACATACGATCGCATGGTGGCTCACCGGCTTGCTCGCCGTCACACTATGCGGTCGCCTCCTGCTGGCTGCGATGGTCGGGCTCGGTATCGACGAGGCCTATACCGTATCGACCGCGAAAACGTTCGAGTTGTCCACATTCGACCACCCGCCGTTGGCGTGGTGGATGGCGCGCGTCGGACGGATGCTCGGCGCCGACAATTCGGTGTTGGTGCGCTTGCCGTTTCTGGTGTTGTTCTCCGTTACAACGTTGTCGGCTTATGTTGCGGGCCGCGACTTGTTCAATGCGCGCGCCGGCTTGTTCGCGGCCATCACCATCAACCTTTCGCCTGTGATCGGATGGACGACGGGCACATTCGTGTTGCCTGACGGGCCGTTGATCGCCGCCATGATGACAGCCCTTGTGTGTGTGTCGCGCGCGCTGTTCGGACCCGCGATCGATGCGCCCAGATGGTGGCTGTTGACCGGCGCAGCCGCCGGCATCGCCTGTCTCGCGAAGTTGCACGGGGTGTTTCTGTTTGCCGGCGTCGGCGTGTTCGTGCTGACCTCACGCGCGCATCGCCATTGGATGTGGCGCCCGTGGCCCTATCTCGCGGTGGCCATCGCAGCCGTCATGTTCACGCCTGTGATCGTGTGGAACATGCAGCACGACTGGGCGTCGTTCGCGTTTCAAGCTGGACGGGCGCGCGTCGCGACCATTTCGATTGGCAACGGCTTGGCAGCGATCGGGGGACAGGCGCTGTTCCTCGCACCCTGGGTGTGGATCGCGATCGTGATCAGTGTGTGGCGGGCCGTGCGCGCTGGCCCCGACGACGGGCGCGCCTGGCTACTGGTCTGCCTTGGCGCCGGTCCTGTCGCCGTGTTCACGCTGCTCGCCTTCACGGGGTCGAAAACGTTGTTCCATTGGGCGGCGCCCGGGTATCTGATCTGGTGTATTCTGGTCGGGCGCGATCTCGATCGCGACATCGCCGACGGGATCCCGAGAGCCGAGCGTTGGCTCTTCGGCAGCGTGGCAGCGATCGGTGTGATACTTTGCCTCGTCGTGGCGGTATCCCGCATGTCGTGGCCGCCGGTCGCAGCGCTCGCCAAAGTGCCTTATCCATTGGACGAAACCGTATCGTGGAAACCTTTGCGCGCGGCCATCGACAAAGCCATCACCCGAACCGGTGCCGATTTTCGCCAGCCGTATGTCGTGGCGGTGCGCTGGCACGAGGCCGGTCGCCTGGGCGTCGCGCTGGACGGCATGATCGACGTGCGCTGCCTGTGCGAGGACGCGCGCAGTTTCGG
>JANOAW010000357.1:0-3131 GCA_031411355.1 Hyphomicrobiaceae bacterium
GCGGAACTGCTCGATGTTCTTGTCGGTGACGCCGCGGAACTGGGCCATCAACGTCGCGCTTTCCTTGCGCTCACCGTCGGCAGAAAACGCCATGGGTCCGACGATGGTCTTGAGTTCTGTCTCACGCATATATTTGGCGAGACCTTTCTGGTCGAGCGATTTGGTCGCCGCGATGGCTTGTTCCAGCATCTGGCCTTGGGCGTAGCCGAAGGGCGCGAGATAGTAGCCGAGCGGATCGACTTTGGCTTCGACGGCACGCTTTTGATAGGCGTCGAAGAAGGCCTTGGTGCCATCGTAATACATCGGTTGTTCGGGCAGCCACGTGTTGTAGTTGACGACGCCGTTGAGCAACGAGCCCATATTTTCCATGACGGCTGTGAATTGCAGACCGACCATCCCACCGCCGAAGATCTTGACGTTGTCGCCAATGCCGATTTCGTTGATGGCGCGCAGGATTCCGGCGCTGTCGGGCGGATATGAGGCGACATAGACCATGTCGGCCTTGGCGGCCTTCAGTGCACGCACGATCGAGGCGAACTCGACCGTCGATGGCGGATAGTTCTGTTCAAATACGATCGGGAGATTGCGCTTGGTCGCGACACCTTTGGCGGCCGCTGCGACATTCTGGGCAAATTCCTGGTCGGAGGCGAGAATTGCGATGGACTTGCCGCCAGCCTTCTGGCCGAGGTCGATGAACGACGACGCCCAACTGTCGGCCGGTCCCCACGGCGCCACGTTGAACCACATGTCGTGGCCGACCTTGGCGTTGACCTGGAACGAGAAGTTGCCGATCAACAGCAATTGGCGCTGCTTCACGAGCGGCATGATCGGGGCCGTCGGCACGGTGGCGTAGGGGGCGAGCAGCAGATCGACTTTGTCGACGTCGAGCAACTTGGCATAAATCGCCGGGGTTTCAGCCGCACTCGACTTGTCGTCGTAGACCACAAGTTCGACCTTGCGGCCGAGCAAGCCGCCTTTGGCATTGACGTCGTCGGCCCAGATCTGCGTGCCGAGCAGCGACGCCTTGCCGCCACCGGCGAGGCCGCCGGTCTGGGCCATGGAGAAGCCGATCTTGATCGGCTGGCTTTGCGCAAACGACGGCTTGGCGGCAGCGAGCGTCGCTGCGGCGGCCGCGCCTCCAAGCAACGTGCGGCGGTCCACGGTTGTGCGTGTCATGATGCAGTCCTCCCGTTCAGTGTTTTTTTGTCGGCAGTCGTCGCGGCGCTATCGGATCAACGCCCGAACAAAGACGCCAGGATACCTTTTCGCTCCGGCGCTTTTGCGGCGGCGCTGGCCGCGGCCGTCGGGGCGTTGTCATATGATTTCGCGACGTCGCCCGCCTTGGCTTTGACGATCTGCGACGGATCGGCGCCGACGCGGCCGCCGGATCGGTCGGCAACGCCTTCGCGCGCGAGCTTCATGTCGAACCGGATGCTCGGGAGACCGGCGATCGGGCAAGTCGCATCATTCGGCATGACGTCCACTGCGAGATCGCCCGAGGAGCCGAACACCGTGTCGGTCGCGAGGTAGGGATCGTTGCGCAGATACAAGGCCGTGACGAGCTCGCGGAAGCCTGGAGCTGCGACCAGGAAATGGATGTGGGCAGGGCGCATGCCGTGGCGCTTCTGGGCTGATATCATGGCGCCGACCGGACCATCCATGGGGATGGAGTAGCCGATCGGCCTGACGGTCCGGGCGAGATACCGGCCCTCGGCATCGGTCGTGAAGACGCCGCGATAATCCACGCCGGTGACGTCCTCCTGGACGTCATACAGGCCGTCGGCGCTGGTTTGCCAGATCGACACAGTCGCGTTCGCCAGCGGCGTGCCGTGGATGTCGGTTACCGTGCCGAAGAGGGCACATTCGGTGCCCGGCTTGACGGTCTTGGAGATCTGGCTGCCGGGCGCGAGTTTCGGCGCAACTTCCCGATAGAACGGTCCGAGCAAGCTCGAGTGCGTGGCGTCCTCGATGGCGGTGTGATCGTGCAAGCCGTTGACCAGCGCCGACAGACCGATCGTATCGGACAGCAAAATGAATTCCTGGCGCTCGGGGGTACACTTTTTACCGACGGCCGTCATGAATTCGATGCCCTTGATCCATTCGGCAGGCGTCAGGTTCACGTCGCGGGCAAAAGCATGCAGATGCTTAACGGCCGATTCCATCACCAGCTTCATGCGTGGATCCGACGTCGTCGACATCTGTTCGATGACGGCGTCCGTGATCGTGTCTGGCGTAATCTCACGCACCGGCGCACTCCCCTGACTGTTCTGGTCGCCCGGCTCTTGGTGGCCGATGATTGGCAGGACACTCGTTCAGACGTGCAAAAAAAACAAGGTACCTCGATGGGCATTCGTGGCCGCCCGCCACGCTTGCTCACCATGGGCCGATTTGTCTGTTGATCTCACGGGCAGACCGCGAGTATATGGCGGCGCTTCTCTCGGACCGCGTCGCGGTCGGAGCGAGGCAGCTATCGGACAGCGACGCTTTCGGACAGCGACGCTTTCGGACAGGGACGCTTTCGGACAGGGACGAACGATCGAACAGCGACGGATGATCGGCGCCGGGCGAGAGGCGCGGGGCGCGCATTGGCGCGTCGAGTTTGCCTCGATCGGCGATATGCGGGCGTGGTGGAATAGGCAGACACACCAGATTTAGGTTCTGGCGGCGCAAGCCGTGGGGGTTCAAGTCCCTCCGCCCGCACCACGGCGGCAGCACCGAAATGACTTCGACTGGTCCGTTCTGCGGCCCGATGACGACGGAATTCGTGCGGGTCTCCGCACACGAGCACAGTCCCGCAAGGGATTCACAGTCCCGCAAGGGATTTGACGAGACGAACGAACAAACGGCGAGTGCCATGCAAGTTACGGAAGCGGTCGCGAACGGTCTGAAGCGCGAACTCCAAGTGGTGATCCCCAAAGGGGACATCGACGGGAAGTTCAATGACCGCGTGAATTCGCTGAGGGGCAACATGCAGTTGCCGGGCTTTCGCAAAGGCAAGGTGCCCGCGACGCACATCAAAAAAGTTTACGGCCGATCGATCATGGCCGAAGTGCTGCAGGAAGCGCTCAACGAGTCGACGCAAAAAGCGTTGAGCGAGCGCAACGAACGACCGGCCATGCAGCCGAAAATCG
>JANOAW010000358.1:0-3189 GCA_031411355.1 Hyphomicrobiaceae bacterium
ATTTCGTCTCGATCCTGCGCGAGCGCATCGCCAATTTCGAGGCGCCGCCGAAAGCGGCTCCCGTCATCCCCTCCGGCATCACCGACGCTTCGAACATTTCCGGCATTTCAATCAACGATCTGCGCAAGAACCTCCGCGATCTCAACGAACACATGGGCCGCGAATGTGTGTCGTCGGCGGCCCGCTACGGCGTGGTTCTGGAAGACGCGCTGATCACTGGCATCGACCCGCCGAAAGACGTGGAAAGCGCGCTGGCGGCCATCAACACCGCGTACAATCAGGTGTCGTCTGACATCTCACTCGCCCAAGCCGCGGCGGATCAAAAGATCGTCCAGAGCCGGCGGGCTGTCGAAATCGAGACGTTGAAGGCCGAGGCCGAAGCCGAACCCTTGACCAAACTCGCCGCACAACTCGGTGAGCTCGAGGCTCGCGGGCCGGGGACGTTGGCCGCCTACGTCCGCAACGTTCGTTTGTCGATGCTCGATAAAGCGCAGCGTATCTTCGTCGAGGGGAAATGACATGCGCGAACTCACAAACATGTTGAACTGGGTGATGCGCGCTGAAGGTTTCTGGTTCGGCTTCGTCGTCAGCATCCTGGCGTGCGTCGTGATCCTGCCGGTGCTGCTGGGCATCGCGCGATTGTTCGGCCTCTACGTCGTCGTCGAGGAACGGCACTGTCGCGTCTACGTGCTGTTCGGCAAAGTCATCGGCACAATTTCCGAGCCGGGATTGCACCTGTTACCGCTGATCCTCGGCCCTGCCGCCTTGATCGTGAATTGGGCCGGCACGTGTCACGTGATCGACATGCGCTTGGACCAGGAATATCTGCGCAGCCAACCTGTGAACTCGGAAGAAGGTGCTCCGATGGGCATCGGCATCTGGCACGAGATGTATATTTCCGACCCTGTCGCGTATTTGTTCCGCAACGCCGATCCGCGCGGCTCTTTGTCCGCCAACGTGTCGAACAGTACAGTGCGAAGCCTGAGCAACATGCCGCTTGCCGACATGCTGGTGAACCGCCACGCCATGAGCGAAACCGTGCGCCGCGAGGTGTCGCCCAAGTCGCACGAATGGGGCTATAAAGTCGGCTCGGTTTACATCCGAAAAGTGCATTTCCGCGACGCTGCCATGATCCAGGAAATCGAAGGCAAGGTGGTCAACAGGTTGCGTCAGGTGACGTCCGCGATCAAGCAGGATGGGGCCAACCAAGTGAGCATCATCACGTCGACGGCCGAACGCCAGGCCGCTGTCGCGTTCGCCAAAGCCGCCGCCATCCGACCGCAGATCGTCGGCGAGACGCTGCACGAGATCACCAAGCGACCGGCCGTCGCGACGGCGTTGTTTGAAGTGCTCGAGGCACAACGGATCACCGCCAGTCACGCCGGTCTGGTGATCCTACCGCCAAACAGCGGCATTCTCGGCGACATGCTGGCAGCCGACGCAGGATCGAAAGCGCATTCGACGCCGACGAGCCGGTGAGCGTCACGTTATCGGTGGCCAGATCAGCGGCGGTGAGGCCGTTTGCTTGCGATCGAAAATGACCCGCTCGCCCTCCACGCGTGCAGCGCCCGACGCCACCAAGGCCAGCGCATGTGGGTAGAGCACATGCTCCGCCGCGACCACGCGCGCGCCGAGTGTCGCTGGCGTATCGTCCGACATAACCGGCACGGCCGCCTGCGCGATGATCGGGCCTGCATCCATCTCGAGGCGGGTGAAATGCACGGTACAGCCGGTGATCTGGACGCCTTCGGCCAGCGCGCGCGCATGCGTCTCGAGGCCTGGAAACGACGGTAGCAACGAGGGATGGATGTTGATCTGGCGATCGCGCCAGCGGTCGACGAAGCCGCCCGTCAGCATGCGCATGAAGCCGGCGTTGGCGATGAGTTCGATGCCATTTTCGAGCAATGTCTGGTGCAGACGCGACTCGAAGGCAACGCGATTGCCGAACTGCTTGTGGTCGATCGACAGGGTTTTGACGTTCGCTGCCTCGGCCAGCGCCAGGCCAGCGGCCTCGGGCCGATTGGAGACGACGAGCGCGATGTCGGCCGGATAGGTTTCATCGCGCGCGGCGGCGATCAATGCCGCCATGTTCGAGCCGCGACCGGAGATCAGAACGGCGACACGTTTGCGAGCCATAAGTTGATCCTCGAGCATTTTCCACCAAAGTGGGCACCGGTATGGTGCAGAAAATGCGACAAACAATGACTCAAGAGCGCTTCACCTGACCCTTGTCAGCTGCAAAGGGTTCTAAGAGCGGTCGTTGTGCGCGGCATAGCGGGTGCGGACTTCGGCCACCAGATCCGCCTCGCGCTTCATCTGTTTGCCGCCGATCCAGATTTCCGTTGGATCACCGCGCCCGTCGCGTGTGCGCCGGACCGTTTCGCCGAGATCGCCGAACGCCTGCGCCTCGACGATCAATCCCGCATCCGGCCCGGTGGTCTCGACGACGGTGGCATCGAAGAACGGCTGCGCCAGTGCCGGGGTCGCCAACAGCACGCGGTTGCGGCCGACAGGGACGGCGTCGACTGCTCCCCATAAACTCCACCAGCGTGCGCTCCAGTCGGACATCGCCGCATCGGGAGCGCCGTGAGCATTGAAGGTGCGAAGGATATGCATGATGCCGTCCATCCACATGTGCGCAGGGCCATCGGCCGCGTTGGTGAGCACACAGATGGTCAGATCATGGTCAGGGATATTCGAGGTGCGCGACAGCGTGCCGGGCCAACCTCCGGAATGGCCGAACCACGACCAGTGGCCAACCGGGCCGACGATGAGACCGAGGCCGTAGTAGCGCTCGATGTTCGAATGTCGATCGCGCCAATGACGCCGGGACATTTCGCGCCGACTAGCCGCGGTGAGGATCGACGTCGAAGCCGACGGCATCAGCGAGGCGAAGAAGCGGACGAGATCACTTGCAGTGGACGCAAAACCGGTCGCCGCCGCCATGGCGTTGCCGACCGCCGTTCCCGGGACCACGATACGGTCTCCGAACGGCAACTTGGCCGAATGTCCGTGTGCGAACTTCGGTGGCGGCGCCGGCAACGTCGACACGTCCGGGATTGTCTCCGTCAGTCCCGACGCAGCCACGACCTCACGCACGATCCACTGGTCATAAGGCTCGCCCGTGACGACCTCGATGACGTGACCGGCGAGCGCGATGCCGTGATTGGAATATTTGAATGTATCGGC
>JANOAW010000359.1:0-1560 GCA_031411355.1 Hyphomicrobiaceae bacterium
CGGCCGACTGCCTCCCCGTGATCGAACGTGTGACGATCGCCGCCGGTTCAGTCGACTGCAAAGCGCGAGAGTTTTGGCACAGTCTCCCTTCCCCCCTTGCGGGGGAAGGGAGACGAGTTCCACGTCAAAATCTCACAATTCCGCCGAACCCTGCACTCCCGGCTCTCAGACCCCGACCGAACTGAAGGACCCTCGCCCATGACCACCCCAGCCGGCGCCGTCGACTACACGACCAAGATCCCAAACAACGTCAATCTGGCCGATGACCAGCGCGTGCTGAAAGCGCTGGAGCAATGGCATCCCGGCTATATCGACTGGTGGATGACCATGGGTCCCGACGGTTTTCAAACCAGCGACGTGTATCTGCGCACTGCCATTTCGATCGACCCCAAAGGCTGGGCAAAATTCGATTATGTGAAGATGCCCGAATATCGCTGGGGCATTCTCCTCGCGCCCCAGGATACCGAGCGCAAAGTCAATTTCGGCGCCCACAAAGGCGAGAAGGCTTGGCAGGAAGTACCGGGCGAATATCGCGCCATGCTGCGGCGCCTGATCGTCATTCAAGGTGACACGGAGCCCGCCTCTGTCGAACAGCAACGCTTCCTCGGCAAAACCGCGCCGTCACTCTACGACATGCGTAATCTGTTCCAGATCAACGTCGAGGAAGGCCGTCACCTGTGGGCGATGGTGTATCTGTTGCAGAAATATTTCGGCAAGGACGGCCGCGAGGAAGCGGAAGGCCTACTGCAGCGACGCTCGGGCGACACCGACAAACCGCGCATGCTCGGCGCCTTCAACGAGGAAACGCCGGATTGGCTGTCATTGTTCATGTTCACGTTCTTCACCGACCGTGACGGTAAAATGCAGCTCGAATCACTCGCCCAATCCGGCTTCGACCCGATGTCGCGCACGTGCCGCTTCATGCTGACCGAAGAAGCGCACCATATGTTCGTTGGCGAGACCGGCGTCGGCCGCACCATTGAGCGCACATGCGAGGCGATGAAGGCTGCCGGGATCGACGATCCCTTCGACATCGCCCGCATCCGGGCGCTCGGCGTCATCGATCTGCCGACCATCCAGAAGAAAGCCAATCTGCACTATTCGTTGTCGCTTGATCTCTTTGGCTCGGAAGTATCAACCAACGGGGCAAATTTCTACAATGCCGGCTTGAAGGGCCGCTTCATGGAGACCAAGATCGAAGACGATCATCTCCTGACCAGCGCCACCTATCCCGTACTCAAGTATATCGATGGGCAGATCCGCACAGTGGACGAACCAGCGCTGACGGCCATCAACATGCGGTTGCGCGACGATTATTCGAAGGACTGCCAGGGCGGCGTTTCGCGCTGGAACCGCATCATGGAAAAAGCCGGCATCAAGTTCGCACTGGCGCTGCCGTCAGTGGCATTCAATCGCGCCATCGGCGAATTCAAGAACATCGAAGCATCGCCTGACGGCAAGCTTTTGAGCAAAGAGCAGTGGATGCAGATGCGCGACCAGTGGCTCCCCTCACAGGCTGACGGCGATTTCATCGCGTCGCTGATGCAGCCCTGCTGGGAA
>JANOAW010000360.1:0-2573 GCA_031411355.1 Hyphomicrobiaceae bacterium
CTGATGGTTTTGACCGCGCAGCGACATCTGCCAATCCATGAACAACCGCGCCGCCTCCCCGTTCGGGCCCTTGTCGGCGATACCACACAGCAACGGCGCGGCGGGGAGGCCGTCGGCCGGCGCGACGAACGCCACGGGTGCGCCCTTGTCCTTGACCAGCAGATAGCCTGCAAATTCGGCCAGCACGCACAGTTTGTCGTCGCCTTTGGCGAGGCGCTCGAACTGTTGAGCACGGCTGTCGAAACCGCGCGGACGCAACTTGGCGAAGTCGCTCCAGAACTTGTCCCCATACAGCTTGCGCAGTTCGTACCACTGCACGAATTGCATGCCCGAGTTGGACATCTTGACGTTGGCTCCGTTGAGCCAGACCGGTTTGGCGATGTCGGTCCATGTCTTCGGCACGTCTTCGGGTTTCACTTTTTCGGTATTGTAGGCGAGGCCAGCGAACGTCACGCCGACCCAGAAGTAGTCGCCGGCGGGGGGCGACAGATGTTCGGGCGCGTAAAATCTGGCCTGCGGCGAGACATAATTCGAGTAGCCACCCCGCTTCTGGAAATCGAGCGCGGTCGCTGGCTCGGAAAACTGGATCACGTCGGCCGTGAATTTGTTGGCCGAGCGTTCAGCGATAGTGCGCGAGAACAGCGTGCCGTTCTGGGCGCGCACATATTTTCCCTTGATTTTGGGGAAATCTTTGGTGAACGCCTCGAGGATGCCGGCGATGGCCGGTTCGCTGTCGTGGCTGTAAAATGTGAATTCACCCTGCGTTTCGGCCTTGGCGACGTCGGCCGCCGTTTCGAAATCGAGAACCTTCGTCACAGCCCGCCCTTGCGCGGCTAGACGATCCGACCACGTCCCCATAGCGATCGGCGTCGCCGCGACGGCAAGACCGCCTTGTATCAGTCTGCGGCGTGTGGTGTGCGACTTGGACATCGTCGTCTCCCCGGATAAAAATTCCGAAGCTCAGCCTAGTCGCCATAAGGGTGCATCATCAAGGCCGAAACGGTCGGCGCAGGTCCGCAGGCTGGCGACCGCGAGACTGGACAGCGGGACGCCGAGCCGCTGGGCCGCCGCTATCGACCGGGTCGCCTGCTGACCCGGCAGGTCGAAGTGGTGCGCCGCGGCAAGGTGCGTCGCGCCGCACCGTCAGGAAACGGTCAACGAAAACTGCTGCGCTATCTGAAGTCTGATCGTTGCGCACAGTCCTCTCCGCGGTCATCCCCGCGAAGGAGCTTGTGAATTTTTCGTCGACGCGTTGCGGTGCAACCATGTCGTTGGCCTGCATCCTGCGCCTCCAATTTGCCAGTCTATTCCGCCAGTCTATTCCGCCCGACCATTTCGCCCGTCGCCTGCGAGCGCGTCGTTCGATACCATGGGACAAAGGCAGGGGACATGCTGACGCTCAGGCAGATCGAGGTCATTCGAGCGATCATGGTCACCGGCACCGTCGGCGGCGCGGCGCGGCTGTTGCACGTCTCGGCCCCCGGCGTCAGTCGCACCATGAAGCACGCGGAAACCGTGCTTGGATTGAAACTCTTCGCCCGCAAAGGTGGCCGCTACGCCCCCACGCGAGAGGCCTCCGACATCTTCGCCCAGATCAACGGCGTCTACGACAAGGTCGAAGACCTCCAGTACGTGGTCCAGCGTTTGAAGGAGGGGGTGGATTCTATCCTCAAGGTCGGATCGGTACCAAGTATTTCGACCGTCATGATGCCGCGCGCGATCGCCGACATTCGCCGCCAGTTTCCGGATCTCTCGATCGACATCGACGTCTTGAAGATCGAGGAAGCCGTCGACTATCTCTTGCTCGGCAAGGGCGAAGCGGTCGCCATGAGCTACAAGCTCGAACATCCCATGTTGTCGTTCATGCCGCTCGCGACCGGCCGATTGAAGTGCATCGTGCCACAGACACACGCCTTTGCGGCCAGGGAGCGCGTCTCTGCGCGCGAAATCGCCGGACAACAATTGATCGGCATCGATCCGAGCGATCCCTATGGCCGGATCATGGCTGAAATCTTCTCCCGTCACGGGCTCGCCTATCACGTCGGCATACGCGCGCGCTTTGGCTCGACCGTCTGTGCTCTCGTCGCGAATGGATTGGGCGTCGCCATCATCGACGAGTTCACCCTCGCCGGCGGCAACTGGCCGACCATCAAGGTGCTCGACATCGTCGAGACGACCTCGTTCGATACCTATATCGCCACGCGCAAGGATGCGGCACTGTCCCTTTACTGCGAAAAATTCATCGCCCGCCTGCGAGACCACATGCGCGCACTCGGTCGACCAACCGCCGACGATGAGCGACGTAACTCAAAAAATTAACATGATGTTTGCGCAATCGCACATCTGGGTATTTGACGGCACGTAGGTTGTGGGACAGATGGCGCGTGCGCAGGCCTCACGGCGCGCCGGCTCGACACCAAGCAGCACATAAGAACACCACGTCGAGACGAGGAGGAACCCCAGGAGAAAATCACCCATGCGTCCCATCGCATCGTTGAGCCGCCGCACGTTCGCCGCCGTTTCGATCGCAGCCTTGAGCTTCGCGGCCCCCGCGCTCGGCCAGGACACGATCA
>JANOAW010000361.1:0-4577 GCA_031411355.1 Hyphomicrobiaceae bacterium
ATGCGCACAAGCGGGGTGAGCGGAACCAGAATTCCGCATCCGATGAGTATGCGTGCCAACAAAGGGGACTGCATACGCCAAATCGACCAAAAAGCGATGAATACGGGCAGCGATCCGAAATAATCGACCATTGTCGGTGAGACACCAAAACGCGCCGGGGATGCTTCGCCGGCGCGTTTTTCAGGTGTACGATTGATCCGGTGATCCCGCACGCTCCGTCAGACCAACATGCGCACGGGGTCCTCGATATAACTCTTGAAGGCGTTCAGCAGCTCAGCCCCGAGCGCGCCATCGACGACCCGGTGATCGCACGACAGCGTGCAGTTCATCACGGTCGCGATCTCGATCTTGTCGCCCCCCTTGTCAGTCGTGACCACCGGCCGTCGAATGCCTGCGCCGACGGCGAGGATAGTGGCGTGGGGCGGGTTGATGACAGCGTCGAACGACGTGATGCCGAACATGCCGAGATTCGAGATCGATGTCGTGCCGCCTTGATATTCGTGCGGCGCAAGCCGGCGCTTGCGTGCCCGTTCCGCGAGATCTTTCATTTCGTTTGAAATCTCACCAAGCGTTTTGAGTTCGGCGTGCTTCACGATCGGTGTAAACAAGCCTCCTTCGACCGCGACGGCGACACCGATGTCGGAATGACGATGGCGGATCATCGCCCCCTCGGTCCACGAGGCGTTGGCGGCCGGCACCCGCTGCAAAGCCAACGCCATCGCCTTGATGACGAAATCGTTCACCGACAGCTTATAGGCCTTCGGTCCATCTTTGGGTGAAGCGGCGTTAATCCGTTCGCGCGCGCGCAACAGCTCGTCGAGGCGACAATCGAGCGAGAGATAGAAATGCGGAATTGTCTGTTTCGATTGCGTCAAGCGCTGCGCGATGACCCGGCGCATGCCGTCGTGCGGAACGAGATCGTATGTATCTTTGCCATACAGGGCGAGCACCTTGTCGTCTGGTATGGCCTGCAGCGCGACGGCGTTCGACGCAGCTTTCTGCGCACTGATCGGGACCGAACCGACGGCGGGTTTCGCAGCCGTCACGCTTGACGCCACCGCCGCTGCGACGTCGCGCTGTACGACCCGACCATGCGGACCGGTACCGTGCAGGACCGCAATATCGAGATTGCTTTGTTTGGCGAGCCGACGTGCGAGGGGCGACGCGAAAATTCGGGCAGGCGCCATTGCGGCGGTGGCGGGCGCAACCACAGCCGCCGGCGCCAAAGGAAGCGGCAACGACCCAGGCCGCTGCGCGACGACCGTCGGCTCGGCAGCGGGCGTCGGCACTTTGGCGAGCAGCGGATTGCTTGGCCGATCGGATCGTGCCATCGAACCGGTCGCCGCAGGCGCTGGAGGCGCACCACGCGCTTCGCCATGCGCCAAAATCGTCGCGATCGGCGTATTGACCTTGACACCCTCGGCCCCGGCCGCAACGAGAATATCGCCGATCACACCGTCGTCGATCGCCTCCACCTCCATCGTCGCCTTGTCGGTCTCGATTTCTGCAATGACGGATCCGGGTTTGACCGTATCACCTGCTTTGACCAGCCATTTCGCGAGTTTCCCCTCTTCCATGGTCGGAGACAGCGCGGGCATGAGAATGGATGTCGGCATCTCGGATTTCGTTGGGTCTGGCTTCGGGGAATGCGCGCCAACGGATCGGCTGCGGCACGCGCGAAATGATCGTGCCGCGACCGCTGCGCCGCGGTCAACGAATTTTACCGAACGGGTGCCATGCGACCGTCCGTGACCGCACCGGCCGTCATGCGCGCCGATGACCGACGGTGAAATCGTTTTGGCCCAGCCGATCCACACCGCGCACAAGCCACAGCGGACGCGTCGCAAATTGCACGGGAATGCCTGACTTGCCATCGACCGGCCGCAGCGTACGATCGAACAACGACGCAGCCGGCATATAGCGCAATGCCACACCCGCCCGTCGTCTTGGCGAACGGTTCGCGGCCGCGCCATGTATCATAAACACGTCGTGCATCGACATTTCACCGGGCTCCAGCACGAGATCGACGGCCTGGCTCTCGTCGAAACTGCCATCCGCCATGCGTTGATTGAGCACGACGTCGGTGCGGTCCTCATGCAAGTGCTCGTGCAACGCTTTGTCGGAGTGCGAGCCTGGAATGACGCGCAGACAGCCATTCGTCGTGTCGGAGCGATCGAGCGCCACCCACACCGTGCACGTGGCGAGCGGACGAATCGGCCAATAGTGGCCGTCCTGGTGCCACGGCGTCTCGTGTCCATCGCCACCCGGCTTGCAGAACACGTGACACCCCCACAGGATGATGTCGGGACCAATCGCATCAGCGACCAGATCGAGAATGTCAGGATCTTGCGCCAAACGCAGGAAATCGCTGCTGCCTTTGACGCCCTCACCGTTGTCGCCCTCGACATGGGCCGACACCAGTTTTTCCGGCCGCACGCCTGGATTGTCGGCAATCAACCGATCAAGGGTACCGCGAATGTGATCGACCCGGTCGGCGGCGAGCCGAAAACGTGGCACGACATAGCCGTCTCGAACATAGCGGGCACGTTCGTCGGCGCTGAGTTGCGGCATAACGAAAGTCTCCTCTCATGAGATTTCACGCACGAGTTTGCGACGAATGGCGTCAGCAAAATCCTCGTATGTCGACGCGGCGATCATAAAGGCTCCGGTACCGCCGATGACAAAGTGACGATAGTGACGATCGAGACCACCTTCCAGTGCCAGGATCGGCAGCCCGTTGATGGTGATACCGCGCGCGACCGTCTCGTCGCGGGCTTCGTTCGGATACCGACCTTCGTTTTGTTGGCCGTCGCCTGAGATATCGATCACACGTCGCGGCTCGACACCATCGTCGCCGCCGAACGGGCATATATCGTAGAGCGCGCGGGCGAAGCGGATAGCGCCCGAGATCGAGGTTTGCCCGTCGTCGAAACGACGGCGGCCGGACGCGATCGCCGCGGCAAAAGCATTACACTCGCTGGCATCCGATAGGCGCGTCCACTCGTGCACAACGACATTCTCGCGTCGCCCCATCCAATGCGTCATGCACACGGCGATGCCACCGGACCGACCGCCCGAGACGGCACGCTGGACTTCGATCGCGCGAAAGGCCGCGGCATAGCCGTCCCGCTGTAATTCGAACCGGTCCTGATCGACACTCGCCGATGTATCGACCGCAAGTACGAGCTGCAGGTGTACGGTCCGGTCGGTGCGCGCGACCGCATCGGTCGCCAAAGCCGCCGCAGCCAAGACAGCCGACACTGAACGGCGCGACACGTTTCGCATTGATCGTCTCCGCGTGTCTCGCTGCAGCGATGGTCGACGCACGACCGTAACATAGGCTTGCAACTTGAGAAGTATGCAGGCCAAAACCCGCACAGGTCGAAGCGTCGCCTGTGCACACACGCCCGTCCCGGAGCTCCAAATGCCCATCCGTATCGGCGCCAATCCGATCATCTGGTCGAATGACGACATGCCCGAGCTGGGCGGCGACATTTCACTCGAAACGTGCCTGACCGAGGCGAAAGCCGCGGGTTACGAGGGCATGGAACTGGGCCATAAATTTCCGCGCGACGCCGCCATCTTACGACCAATTCTCGACCGTCATGACCTTGCGCTCGTGTCAGGTTGGTATTCGACGTTTTTGCTCGAGCGAGACGCGGAGGTCGAATTCCAGGCGGCGTCGGCGCATCGGACATTGTTGAAGGCGCTCGGTGCGACGGTTTTTATCGCGGCCGAGTGTACCGGTACCGTACACAGCGCGTTCGACATGCCGTTGTCGAAACGGCCGGTGATATCGACAGCGACCTGGCCGCATTTCGCGGCCCGCATGACGCGTTTCGCCGAACTCTTGGCGTCAGACGGCCTGACGCTCGCCTATCACCACCACATGGGGACGGTCATCCAAACCGATGACGACGTCCGTCACTTCATGGCGACGACCGGACCGGCGGTAAAGTTGCTCCTCGATACAGGTCACTTGATGTGGGCCGGTGCCAACCCAGTCGCGATCGCGACGTCGTTCGCCGAACGCGTGGCGCATGTGCACGTGAAAGACGTACGACCGCACATAGCCAAGGCGGCGGCACGCGACGACTGGTCGTTTCTGCGCGCCGTGACCGAGGGTGTTTACACGGTGCCGGGCGACGGATGCATCGACTTCGTCGCAGTGCTGCGCGCAGTGCGCGGCTATTCCGGCTGGATCGTCGTCGAGGCGGAACAGGATCCGGCACGCGCCGAACCAGCGCGGTACGCAGCGCTCGGTGCAGCACACCTTCGCGAGGCCATCGACGCGGCCGGCTTGACCTAGGCTTCCGGCTCGCCCGCGGCCTTCACGGCAGCATATCCGGCGAGGGCGGCCGCGCGCGCCGTCGCGTGATCGACGATGGGCCGCGGATAGGTCTTTCCGAGGACGACGCCGCCGGCACGCAGAATTTCAGCCGGCGCATCGAATGGTGCGTGCAGCACCGCCGTCGGCAAGCGTGCGAGTTCAGGACACCAGCGGCGCACATAATGCCCGTCCGGATCGAATTTCCGTCCCTGCTCCATTGGATTGAAAATACGGAAATACGGCGCGG
>JANOAW010000362.1:0-3103 GCA_031411355.1 Hyphomicrobiaceae bacterium
GCGATCATGGGCCCGAACGGTTCCGGCAAGTCGACACTCGCCTATGTGCTTGCGGGTCGAGACGACTACGAGGTGACCAGTGGTGAGATCCTCTGGAATGGTGAGAGCATTGTTGAGATGCAGCCCGACGAACGCGCCGCCAAAGGCGTGTTCCTGGCGTTCCAATATCCGATGGAAATTCCTGGTGTGGCCACCATGACGTTCCTGCGCGCGAGCGTGAACGCGACGCGCAAAAAGCGCGGCGTCAAGGAATTAACGACGCCTGAGTTCATGAAATTCGCCAAGGCCAAGGCAGCCGAACTCGGTGTTACCGATGATATGCTGAAGCGACCGCTCAACACGGGTTTCTCGGGCGGCGAAAAGAAGCGCATGGAAATCCTGCAGATGTCGCTGTTGGAGCCGACGCTGTGTGTTCTCGATGAAACGGACTCTGGTCTCGACATCGACGCCATCAAGATCGTGTCCGAGGGCGCGACACGCATGCGCTCTCCGGATCGCGCGATGCTGGTGATCACTCACTATCAGCGCCTGCTCAATTACATCGTGCCCGACAAAGTGCATGTGCTGGCTCACGGCAAGATCCAGAAAACCGGCGGCAAGGATCTGGCGCTGGAGCTCGAAAAGAGCGGCTATGCTGAATTCAAAGGCAAAGCTGCCTGACGCCGACGGGGCGGATCGATCCGCCCCGTCAAAGGTAACGCATGCCAGCGGATCGATATACCCGTTGGTGCCGCCCCAGGCCCTCTCCCCTCGACGGGAGCGGAGAGGAAGAGCAGAGCAAGATCGATGACCGTCACGTTGAAAAAGACCGAGACTGAACTGGGCCTCGCCGAAGAGTTCGATCGCATCGCCACCAAGCTGCCTGGCGGACGGGCCGTCGGCGCACTGCGCCGGCACGCCATGGCGACGTTCCGGGAACGTGGCCTACCACATCGCCGCGTCGAAGAATGGAAATACACCGATCTGCGGGCGCTCCTGAAAGTTCGGCTTGAAACGCGGCTCGTCGACGACACCAATGTCTCGACCAAAGACTTGAACGCAGCACTCGGTCCGTTGGCATCGATCGATGCGCATCGCATCGTGTTGGTCAACGGTCACTATCGCAAGGAGCTGTCGAAGCACGACGCGATCGCGGACGCCGACGTGCGCCCGTTGTCGAACGCGCTGAAGGTCATGCCCGATGAGGCGGCGACACGCATGCTGCGCGGGGCCGGTCCGGATACAGAGAGCGTGGTCGCACTCAATACGGCATTCGCCGGCGACGGCGCGGTGATCAGCATCGGCGGTAAACTCACCAAGCCGATCATGATCATCCATGCCGAAGCCGGCCAGAAACCTGGGCATACGGTCCTGCGCTCGACCATCGGCGTGCTTCCGGGTGCCGAGGCGACCATCGTCGAAGTGTACGTGACGCTCGCCGGGGGCCTTGCCGGCTGCGTCAATACCGCGACCGAAATTGGCCTTGGAGCTGGTGCCAAGGTCGCGCATGTCAAAGTGACGCTTGCAGCCGGCACGCACATTTCGTCGTGTGCGCCCACGCTCGACGCCTCAGCCGACTACAGGCTGTTTCATTATACCGCGAGTTCGGCTCTGGTGCGTAATCAAGTATTCCCGCTGTTTGCGGGCGAAGGCGGCAAACTCGACATATCCGGCGTCATGCTCGGACGCCGCGACGAACATTGCGACACGACGCTCGTCATCGACCATGCCGTCCCTGCCTGCGAGAGCCGTGAACTGTTCAAGACCGTTCTCGATGACACGGCGCGATCTGTGTTTCAGGGCAAGGTCATCGTGCGGCCCCATGCGCAGAAATCCGACGGCAAGCAGATGGCCAACGCGTTGATGCTTTCTGAGCGCGCCGAATTCGACAGTAAGCCGGAACTCGAAATCTATGCCGATGATGTCGTCTGCGGCCACGGCGCAACCGTGGCTGACATCGACAAGACTTTGATGTTCTACCTCCGCTCGCGCGGCATTCCCGCCGATCAGGCGCGTGCCATGCTGATCGAGAGTTTCATCGGCGAAGCGCTGGACAAGGTTCGCTGCGAACCGCTGCGGGCGGCGCTCGGCGAGATGGCGAGTGGGTGGTTGGTGGCGTAAAATACTGACGCTAAGTACAACTCCGGCCAGAAGGTGCTCGAATGATAAAATCCACTTCTGTGACTCTGGGTGAACACTTCGGTGATTTCGTGGACACGCAGATAGCGTCCGGACGCTTTGGTTCTGCGACGGACGTGGTGGCAGCAGGGCTCAGACTTCTCGAACGCCAGGAAGCGAAACTCACCGCATTGCGAGCGGCACTCGATGTCGGCGAACGGAGTGGCACTCCGATACCGTTCGATATCGATGAATTTTTGTTGCAACTAAACGCCGAAGATGAAGGGGCATCGCAGTGACGCAGGTTGCCGTAACTCCTCAGGCAGCCGAAGATCTGCGCGGCATCTGGCGTTACACCCGCAATCGCTGGGATCGGCGACAAGCTGATCGTACCTCCGTATGTTAAACCGTGGATTTCGGTTCGTCGCAAATGATCCTCGACGTGCGGGCGCGTGCGATGACATCAAATCGGGCTTCAGAAGGTACACTATCGGATCGCACGTGGCGTTTTTCCGGGCCGCAAGCGATAGCCTCGCTGTCGTTCGCGTGCTGCACATGTCGATGGATTTTGCGGAACATCTCTAAGTCCAGCCAACGGTTCGGCGCACAGAACGGCCTGCTTGAGCACACAATCGGACGCACATGATCGAAAAGGCGCACATCCTTGCGGAAATCTGCCGAACCGCGGCGGAGAACGGGGGGCAGCCTCTGGGCATCGACCGTTTTGAGAAAGAGACGGGAATTCGCCAGTCTGATTGGCGCGGTAGGTATTGGGTAAATTGGAATAACGCCGTTGCTCAAGCCGGCTTCGAACCAAACACAAAAACGGAAGCGATCAGTCCTGATTTCATGCTGAAGTATTGGCACCAGCGATTCAGCGAAAAGCGCTTGAAAGGCGAGTGGTTTCGCCTGTCATTGGCGGAGATTCGCATGTTCAAGCGATGGAAAACGATCTTCTGACGCGTGGTAGTCGTAGTATTATTGTTCGAGCAAGCGGCGGACCTGT
>JANOAW010000363.1:0-2014 GCA_031411355.1 Hyphomicrobiaceae bacterium
CAACCGCGATCTTGCCGGATCAAGACAGGGTCGACGTCACGTTCGACGATGGGTCTCGCCATAGATTCAGCCTCGTCGCGGCGGCCGATGGCCGGCGCTCTCTCGGGCGTCGAGCAGCCGACATCGCTGTCAAAGCCTGGAATTATCCGCAGGTCGCCATCGCCGGCCTGATCGACCACGGTCGCGCTCATGACGGTATTTCCACAGAATTTCATCGCACCACCGGGCCATTGACAACCGTCCCGATGCCGGGCGGCCCGAACGGTCACCGGTCGAGCATCGTCTGGGTCGAAACGCCTCCTCGGGCAGCCGAGTTGACGGCCATGGGCGATGCCGCGTTCCTGACGGCCTTGTCAGTTCGGCTGCAGGGCCTACTCGGGGCGTTGACGCACGTCGGCGCGCGCGCATCGTTTCCGCTCTCGGGTCTTGAAGCCGCGACCATGGCACGCAATCGTGTCGCGCTGGTCGGCGAAGCCGGTCATGTCTTGCCGCCGATCGGTGCGCAAGGGTTGAACCTCGGCTTGCGCGACGCAGCGACACTTGCCGAGTGCGTTGAGGATGCCGTGCGTGCAAAGTCCGACATCGGCGGACCAGAAACGCTCGCGCGTTACGCCAGACTGCGTTCGGCCGACGTGTCCACGCGCACGTTCGCCGTCGACATCTTGAACCGCTCGCTACTGCCGGCGGCTCTTCCCTTCGATACGGCCCGCATGATCGGATTGCATGCCATGGCGGCCAGTCCGACGTTGCGACGGCTTGCGATGCGCCAAGGTCTCGAGCCCGTCGGCGGCCGTCCGCGCCTGATGCGCTCGCTCTCGGCAGGTGCCCCGTGAGCGCACCTTATTCTGGCTTATTCCCGTGAGATCTGACACGAGGTCGCGCAAATCAAAATCCGCGCGAAGTTCCAAGTCGGTATTCAGGGCTTCTTCGGTCGAGGCTTTGATCTGTCGGGCACCCCATGCCCGCCTTTCGCCCAACCACCGGAATTGCCGCCCGCGCCAAATCCGCCCGGCTTGCCCGTGGAATCGCGCACAGGCACGCCTTTGGTAGTGAACGTCTGGATGCCGTGTTTGCGCCCGGTGCGCATGCCTTCGCCGCCGCCGTGGCCGGTCCCGGCCGGCTGCCACGGCGGCACCAGTTGTTGCTTGCCGGGGCCGATCAGATCAGCGCGACCCATGGCTTTGAGCGCATCGCGGATCAACGGCCAATTTTCGGCGTCGTGATAGCGCAACAGCGCCTTGTGCAGGCGTCGCTGCTTCAACCCACGCACCGTCTCGACCTCTTCCGAACCGCCACGGCGCACGGCCTTCAACGGGTTCTTGCCCGAGTGATACATGGCCGTCGCCAGCGCCATCGGCGACGGCAGGAACGTCTGCACCTGATCGGCGCGGTATTTGTTTTTCTTCAACCACAGCGCCAACGCAACCATGTCCGCGTCGGTCGTCCCGGGATGGGCTGCGATGAAATAAGGGATCAGGAAATACTCTTTGCCGGCCTCCTTCGCCGCCGCATCGAACAACTGGCGGAAGCGATCATAGGCGCCGACACCCGGCTTCATCATCTTCGACAGCGGACCGTCCTCGATGTGTTCCGGGGCGATTTTCAGATACCCGCCGACGTGGTGCTGGACGAGCTCTTTGACATACGTCGGGCTTTTCACGGCCAGGTCGTAGCGAACCCCGGAGGCGACCATCACCTTCTTGATGCCGGGTAATTCGCGCGCCTTGCGATACAGCGAAATCAGCGCCTCGTGTGACGTGTTCAAGTTCTCGCAGATGCCGGGATAGACGCACGACAGCCGTCGGCACGACTTCTCGATTTTCTCGTCCTTGCACGCCATCCGGTACATGTTGGCCGTGGGGCCGCCGATGTCGGAGATATAGCCGGTGAAGCCCTCGGTCTTGTCCCGGATGTTCTCGATCTCGCGCAGGACGCTGTCTTCGGAGCGGTTCTGGATGATACGGCCTTCGTGCTCGGTGATCGAGCAGAAGGTGCAACCGCCAAAGCAGCCGCG
>JANOAW010000364.1:0-8057 GCA_031411355.1 Hyphomicrobiaceae bacterium
GTCATTTCCGCCCTATGCCGTTGGAAAATCGGCTTGCACAGACTTGAATTATCACATGCCGATCGCCAGTGCATACGCCAGATTGCAGGAACGTCCAGTAAACATGACCGCTGATTCGGTTGGTTGCCCCAATCGACATCGCGGTTTACACCGCGCTACGATGCCAACCGGGAGCGCTCGATGCCGTCCACCGTCGCCATCATCGACTACGGCTCAGGCAATCTGCACTCGGCGGCGAAGGCTTTTGAACGCGCGGCCCGCGAAAATGCCAGCGATGTCCGCATCGTCGTCACCGATGATCCGGCGGTCGTGCAGGCGGCCGACCGCATCGTCCTGCCGGGTGTCGGGGCCTTTGCCGACTGCAAGCGCGGGCTCGATGCGGCGGCCGGCATGCACGAGGCGTTGCACCGAGCCGTGATCGACAACGGGCGGCCGTTTCTCGGCATCTGCGTCGGTATGCAGTTGATGGCCGAGCGCGGGCTCGAATTCGTCACGACGACCGGCCTCGGCTGGCTCGCCGGTGACGTGCGCCGGATTGAGCCTGACGACGGCACTTTGAAGATCCCGCACATGGGTTGGAACACTTTGGACGTGCGGCGGGACCACCCCGTGTTGGCCGACATCGAAACCGGCGACTCCGGACACCACGCTTACTTCGTGCATTCCTTCCATTTCACGAGCCCGCATCGGTCGCTGATCGTCGCCGAGACGGAGTATGGCGGCGCCGTCACGGCCATGGTCGGGCGCGACAACTTGGTCGGGACGCAGTTTCACCCGGAAAAGAGCCAGACACTCGGGCTGAAACTGATCGCAAATTTTATCGCATGGCGTCCGTGAGCATCGAATGGCGTAAATCGGTTTGACGTATCGGGGGTAGTCGCATCGGCGCGGCGATCTGATACAAGGCGATTTATCCGCATGAGCCGAGCCCCGTGATGACCCGCATTCCCGACTTTGCGACGATCGCTCTCGATGCTGCCGGCGTCAGCCGAACGGCCGCCATGACGGCCGAGCAACACGCCTCCACGCCGACGCCCGAAGGCATCGCCATCAAGCCGCTCTACACGGCGGCCGACATCGCGGAACTTGATTTCATTCACGGCTATCCCGGCATTGCGCCGTTCGTGCGCGGGCCGTATCCGACGATGTATGCAACACAGCCATGGACGATCCGGCAATATGCGGGCTTTTCCACAGCCGAAGACAGCAACGCATTCTACCGACGCAATATCGCCGCGGGACAGAAAGGCCTATCCGTCGCATTCGACCTCGCCACTCATCGTGGCTACGACAGCGACCACCCGCGCGTGACCGGAGACGTCGGCATGGCCGGTGTCGCCATCGATTCGATCCTCGATATGCGCACGCTGTTCGATGGCATCGACCTTTCGCAGATGTCGGTGTCGATGACCATGAACGGCGCGGTGCTGCCAATTCTCGCGCTGTTCATCGTCGCGGGCGAGGAACAAGGCGTCGGGCCCGAGAAACTATCGGGCACCATTCAGAATGATATTCTGAAAGAGTTCATGGTGCGCAACACCTACATTTATCCGCCGAGCCCGAGCATGCGTATCATCTCGGACATCTTCGCGTACACGTCGACGAAAATGCCAAAATTCAACTCGATCTCGATTTCCGGCTATCACATGCAGGAAGCCGGAGCGACAGCCGATCTCGAACTCGCCTACACACTCGCCGATGGCATCGAGTATGCGCGCGCGGGGGTGGCTGCCGGCCTCGACATCGATACGTTTGCGCCGCGATTGTCGTTCTTTTGGGCCATCGGCATGAATTTCTTCATGGAGATCGCCAAGATGCGCGCGGCGCGCCTCGTTTGGGCGAGCCTGATCCAGAAAGAATTCAAGCCGAAAGACGACCGCTCACTGTCGCTGCGGACCCATTGCCAGACGTCCGGATGGTCGCTGACGGCGCAGGATCCATTCAACAACGTCACGCGCACGTGCATCGAGGCGATGGCTGCGACGCAGGGCCATACGCAATCGCTGCACACCAACGCCTTGGACGAAGCCATCGCATTGCCGACTGATTTTTCGGCCCGCATCGCGCGCAACACGCAACTGTTCCTGCAACAGGAGAGTGGCACGTGCCGCGTCGCCGATCCGTGGGGCGGCAGCTTTTATGTCGAGCGGTTGACGCACGATCTTGCCGTGCGGGCGCTGACGCACATCCACGAGGTGGAAAGCCTTGGTGGGATGGCAAAGGCGATCGCGGCCGGCATTCCCAAGTTGCGCATCGAAGAGGCCGCCGCGCGGACGCAGGCACGCATCGACAGCGGTCGGCAGACGATCGTCGGCGTGAACAAGTTCAAGCTCGACCGGGAGGCTGAAATCGACGTGCTGAAGGTCGACAATAAGAGCGTGCGAGCGCAGCAGCTGGCGAAATTGACGCGCCTGAAGGCCGAGCGCGACGAGGCTGCCACACAGTCGGCCCTGCGCGCCTTGACCGATGGCGCTCGCGGCAATGGCAATCTGCTCGAACTCGCCGTGGCGGCGGCTCGCGCACAAGCCACCGTCGGCGAGATTTCAGATGCCTTGGAAGTGGTCTTTGGCCGGCATCGCGCGGAAATTCGTTCGGTCTCGGGTGTCTATCGATCGGAGGCAGCCGCCATGAGCAAAGATCTCGACCTGGTGCGCACGCTCGTCACACGCTTTGAAAAGGCCGACGGGCGCCGGCCGCGCATCTTGATCGCCAAGATGGGGCAAGACGGCCATGACCGCGGCCAAAAAGTGATCGCAACCGCCTTCGCCGACCTCGGCTTCGACGTCGACATCGGACCGCTGTTTGCCACCCCCGACGAAGCCGCGCGCCAGGCCGTCGAGAACGACGTGCACATCGTCGGCGTCTCATCGCTCGCGGCCGGACATCTGACACTCGTGCCCGAATTGCGCGCGGCGTTGGAAAAAGAGGGGCGGGGCGACATCATGATCGTCGTCGGTGGCGTTATTCCGCCGTCGGATTACGACGCTGTTTATGCCGCCGGCGCCAAGGCCGTGTTCGGTCCTGGCACGAACATTCCGGCGGCCGCTGCCGATCTGTTGCGTAAATTGGAACGCGCATTGGGCCATGTGGCGGCCGATGCCGCCGAATGACCGCCGGCTGCGGCGTGCACGGCGCTGACGATTGTCAGCGCGCAGTCCAACCGCCGTCGGCAAACAAGGTCGAGCCGGTGCAGAACGAACTTTCGTCACTGGCGAGGAACAGGATCGCCTTGGCGATCTCCTCGGGACGCCCGAGCCGGTTCATGGGCTGGCGCGCCTCCAAGGCTGTGCGCAGTCGCGCCGCGTCGGGGCTGTCGGCGAAAATCCTGGTGAAATAGCCCGTTTCGATCGTGCCGGGGCCGACGCAGTTGATGCGCACATTGTCGGCGACATGATCGAGCGCCATGGCGCGCGTCATGGCCGCCACGGCCCCCTTGGACGTCACATAGGCTGCTCGATCGACGATACCGACCCGCGAGGTCGTCGAGGCGGTATTGACGATAGCGCCGCCACCCTGGCGGGCCATGATCGGAATGGCATACTTGCAACCGAAGAACACGCCGTTGACATTGACCGCCATCAGCGCGTTCCAATCGTCTTCGCTCGTCTCGACGACCGATCCCGTGATGCCGTAGCCGGCGTTGTTGACGAGGATGTCGAGGCGACCGTGGCGCGTGGCGGCGCCTTCGATCATCGCCTGCACCTCGGCACGCCGCGTCACGTCGCACACCATCGCGCTCGCACGGCCGCCGAGATTAGCTGCGACGCCCTCGACGCCGGCGCGATTCTTGTCGGCGAGAACCACGATCGCGCCCTCGGCCGCAAACAGCCGGGCCGTCGCCTCGCCGATGCCGGAACCGGCTCCCGTGACGACTGCGACCTTGTCTTTCAGGCGCATGCGTATCTCCAATTTAGGAACTCAGCCGATCGGCTTGATCTCGTTTTTTTTGTCCAGCGTGGGCTTCAACCGGCTGACGGCGAGTTCGCCGCTGCGTTCCAGGATCGGATACACGACCGAGGTCAGATGCGAGTTGATGCGCTTCAAGTCGCGAATGATGTCGAGATGCAGGGACGACGTTTCGATGGTTTCCGGGCGGCCGTCGCGCAGGCGCGCGTAATGACGGTCGGCCGCTTCGAATTCCTTGGCGCGCAAAGCAGATTTCTCGGACAGCAATCGGCGCGCCAGCACGACGTCACGCGTGGCGAACACGTTCAGCGCCAGCCGCATGTTGGCAACGACAAGCTCATGAAAGCGGTTCAACTCTGCCATGCCTTCGACCGAAAATTTCAGTCCCTTTTTGATGCGCTTCTGGGCCAGATCCATGAGATTGCGATCGATGATGTCGCCGATGTGCTCAAGGTTGGTGTTGAACGCCAGGATCTCGATGTAGTGGCGACTCTCGTCGTCCGTCATCTCGGACTTCGAGGCCCGCACCAGATAGTGCTTGATGGCATTATGCAAACTGTCCACACGATCGTCGTCGCGCTCGATGGCTTTGACGAGCTGCGTGTCGTTGCCTTCGATCGCGGTGCGTGACCGGCGCAGCATGTCGAGCACGATGTCGCCGACGTTGAGGGTCTCGCGCATGGCGCAAGCGATCGCCTCCGACGGCGTCTCCAGCACACCCGTGTCGAGGCTCTGCGGCGTATTTGAAGCATCGGCCGGGCCATCCGCCGGTCCATAGCGGGTGGCGAGTGCCGCCAAGTTCGGGACCAACGGTAACCAGATCAACGCCACCGCCAGATTGAACAAGGTGTGCGCCATCAAGACCTGCCGATCGGCTGCCAAGCCGAGCGTGACCACGCCGTCGGTGATCTGGTTCAAGAGCGGCAGCACGAGCAGCGCCGTGGCGCCGCGTGCCATGAGATTGCCGAGCGGAACGCGGCGAGCCGCCGGCGATGCGCCGGACAATGCAACGTAGGGTGCCAAGGCGCCGCCGATGTTGGCACCGACGACCAGCGCCAGGGCCAAGTGCGGCGTGATGGTGCCGGCCGCCGCCAGAGACATGATCAGCAACACGATGGCGAGGCTCGAATGCGCGACCCAGGTCAGCAAGGCCGCGACAATAACCGCGATGATCGGCTCGACGGCGAGGCCACGCAGGATGCTCTGGATCAATGGGCTGTCGCGCAATGCCCCAGACACGCCGCCGATGACCGTCAGCGCGAGCAGCATCAGACCGAGGCCGATGCCGATACGGCCTGCGGCGCGAACTTGCGGGCTTTCGGACGAATTGAAGGCGATCACGCCGCCGAATACGCCGACTGCCCATAGCCATTTGATGTCGAAAGCGAACACCTGTGCCACCAATGTTGAGCCGACATCGGCGCCGAGCATGAGGGCGAGCGCAACCGGCAAAGCGATCATCCCCTGCCCGGCAAACGATGCCAGCAACAAGGCCGTGGCGGTGGCGCTCTGTAGGATGGCCGTGACGCCGATACCGGTGAAAAAGGCCTTGATGCGACTGGACCCGACTCGGTTGACGGCGCGGCGCAGATCAGCCCCGAAGGCGCGCGTCATGCCGGTGCGGACCATGCGCACGCCCCATAGGAGCAGCGCCACGGCACCGAGCAACGTCGTCAGCAGTTCGCTTCCGGTCATTTCACCTGCCTGTCGCGCTGTTCTGTGTGTCGGTTACCGCTGAAAAGAGAGCGGCTGTGAGCAGGCGTCAAGCAAATTACGGTCCAGTGCAGCGTGCGGTCACCGACGGCCGATGAGGCCACGGCGGGCCAGCACGCCAGCGTGCAGCGCGATGGCGGCTGCGTTCGAGACATTGAGGCTGTCGAGAGGGCCGTCGTGGGCGACGCGGACGAGTTTGTCACAGGTATCGCCGGTCAACTCGCGCAGTCCCTTGCCTTCAGCACCGAGCACCAGCGCGACCGTCTTCGGCCACACCATTTCTTCGATCAGATCCGTCGCCTCGCCGTCGAGACCGACGATGGTGAAGCCCGCATCCTTGAGGTCCTTCAATGATCGCGACAAATTCTGCACCCGCGCCACCGGCACCAATTCCAACGCACCCGATGCCGCTTTCGCCAGGACGCCGTGCAACGGGGGCGAATGGCGCCGCGTCATGACGATACCGGCTGCCCCGAACACGGCCGCCGAGCGCAGGATGGCGCCGACATTGTGCGGATCGGTGACATGATCGAGCACCAGCAACGGTTTGCCGTCGGCCAGTCGCGCAAGCTCTTCAAAATCGGGCTCGTCGAGATCCTCGACCTCCAACAGAGCGCCCTGGTGCACAGTCTCGGAACCGAGCCGCCGGTCGAGGTCGCGCGGCGTTACGCGGTCGACGCGCAGGTTGCGCGCGGTCAAATGCGTCGCGAGCTTGTTCTCGGCGTTTTCGGTCATGAAAGCTTTGACGACCACGCGCGCCGGATTGGCCAAGGCGGCCTCGACCGCATGAAAGCCGAAAATGGTCGGCGACGCGTGGTCAGCCGCCGGGCGCGGCCCGGGTCGACCGCGGTCGGACTTGTGGTGAAACGGCTTCGACACGGCAGACCTCGACTTGACGAGCGGCACGTGAAGCCCGCGCCACGCCGGATGTCAAATGCCGTCTTCCATGACCGCAACCGACCTGCCTCCAGTTGGATGCCTCTCGATCACTTCGGCAGGTTTTTCACCTCGGCGTCCCATTTGGCGAGCAGTCGCTTGCGTTCGGCCGACGAGCCGTACTTTTTGAAATCGTAGTCGATCAGCTTGATGGTCTCGAGCCGCGGGGCCGCCTCCGGCAGTTTGGCTGCGATGTTGGACGGCAACTGCAATTGCTTGTTCGTGGCGCCCAGTTCCTGGGGCGCGGCCGACAGGGCGAAATCATAGAATTTGCGCGCCGAATCGACGTTTTTTGCGCCTTTGACGATCGACATCGAGCCGATCTCGTAGCCCGTGCCTTCACACGGGGCGACGGTTTTTACGTCTGGGTTTTCCATGCCGACCGCAACCATGTCATGCATGAACACAATGCCGACGGCCGTCTCGCCGAGACTGGTCGCCTTGGCCGGCGCGGCACCGGACTTGGTGTATTGGTTGACGTTCTTGTGCAGCGCCTTCAGATAGTCGAAGCCTTTGTCCTCGCCCATGATCTGCACCATGGTGGCGAGCAGCGTATAGGCGGTGCCCGACGAGTTGGGATCGGCCACCTGCACTTCGTCTTTGAACTTCGGATCGAGCAAATCGGCCCAGCACTTCGGCGCCGTCAGTTTTTTCTGCGCCAACGTCTTGGTGTTGTAGCCGAAGCCGAGGGCGCCTGAGTAAATGCCGATCGTGCGCCCCTTGCTGTCGTTCCAGACCTTGGATGCCCAGGGATGCAGTTCAGCCATCGTGGGCGACTTATAGTCCTCGCTGAGACCTTCTTCGGCGGCTTGCAGGTGCGGGTCGCCGGTTCCGCCCCACCACACGTCACCCTTCGGGTTGGCCGACTCAGCTTTCATCTGTGCGAACACCTCGCCCGAACTTTTGCGCGTCATCGAGACTTTGATACCGCTGTCCTTCTCGAACGCCGTCACCATGGCGCGACATAATTCTTCCTGCACAGAACAATAGAGAGTGAGTGTGCCCTGCGCTGCGGCTGGGAGCGATTGGGCCAGGATGCCGACAACAGCAGCCCCGAGTGTGGACGAGACGGTGCGGCGTTTCATCGAGCAGTCCTCCCAGACTGTGCAAAAGCGTCTGATTTTGCGACACTGATTTTGCGACACTGTTTTCGCGACACTGTGGGGCTGAGACAGGGGCTCGTCAATCATGCTGACTTTTGCACAATTCGGCGCTGGTCGGATCGGCCGCATTCACGGCCAGACGATCGCTGGCATGCCGACGGCTCGGCTTGCGTACGTCGTCGACGTCGATGGTGATGCCGCGCGTGCACTCGCCGATCGTTACGGCGCTCGCGTGGCGACGGCCGACGAAGCACTCGCCGATCGCAGCGTCGATGCGGTCATCGTTGCCTCGTCGACCGACACGCACGCCGACCTCGCCATGCGTGCCGCACGCGCGGGCAAGGCGATCTTCTGCGAAAAGCCGATCGATCTTTCGCTCGCGCGGGTCGATGCCTGCCT
>JANOAW010000365.1:0-4704 GCA_031411355.1 Hyphomicrobiaceae bacterium
GCCCGTCTTTTAAAACCGGCGCCAGCAGGGAGATGAAGTGCCGGGCAGGAATTGCGGCCGTATTTTCTCGCTCTCGTGCCAGCACCCCGTCGGGCACAGGATTACTCCGGTCTGCTCGATCGGCTGGCTGAAGAGCTATCAGCCAGTTCAGGTTGTAGCCGAAGCCTTTGGTGCCGATGTAGGTGGCCTCCTGCCCGCGCTCACGCGCAAGGGCAAGATTGCCCTCGACACAGGTCAGATCATACTCGCCGCTGGCAAAAACGATGACCTCTGCGGCCTTGAATAGGGCGGTCGCAAGTTGCGACGTGGGCTGTCCCAAGCACGATCCGAGATCGTCTCGATAGATGATTTCGACGTCGGTCAAATCGAAATTTTCGACCGTCATGTTGACGAAATCCCTGCCGAAGCTGTTGCCGAGAATCAGCACCTTCAATTTGCCGGCTGCGGAATATCGATCCACCCGGAATTTGAACGCCCCTTCGTTGTAGATCCGCTTGTCCATATCTGCGATCTTCGTCGAAGCATCGAAAATCCGAGAGGGGACACCATAACTCGCGTGCAGATAATATCCCGCCACGACAAAAGCGATGGTTTGAACAGAAGTCACAAGGACAAGCGTGGGACGACCGATCACGGATGGATTGCGAAACGGCTGCTCGACGAAGCGCCAGGACAGATAGGCGAGGGCGACGGCCAGAACAACGAGACCGAGCGTGACGTGCAGCTCGGGGGGCGCCAAAGAATAAATCCGACTGAATGCGAAAAGCGGCTGATGCCACAGATAAAGACTATAGGAAATGAGACCTAGTCCGACGATCAGGTCGCCACTCAAGAGCCGGTGAGCGAACGTGCCCGGTCGAGCATAGACGATAATGAGCACCGAACCCAAGGTCGGTATAAGTGCGTAAGCGCCGGGCCACGCATACTCTCTGTCAACGATGAAAACCGACACAACGATCGATGCCAGGCCAATGAAACTTAAAGCCTGGTTGCGAAACGGCCCGACGGGACTTGCCTTGCCAAAAAAATAAACCGCAGCCAGCGCGCCGACGAGAAGTTCCCAGGCGCGTGTCGGCAACAGATAGAATGCGGCAGTCGGATATTTGACGGCACCGTAACACGCGAGCACAAAACTGAAAACCGCAATGACGGCCAGCACCGAGAAGACATGCGACTGGAAGCGACGCCACCCGGCGATCAGCAGCAGAGGCAGAAAAATGTAATATTGCTCCTCGACACCCAGGCTCCACGTGTGGAGCAGCGGCTTGAAGTCGCTGGCAAGATCCCAATATCCCGTCGTCGCCGATAACAGGATGTTATTCGAAAATAGACTGGTCGCCAGCAGTGATTGCCCAAAATTTTTAAGTTCATCCGGCATCATCGAGGCATAGGCCAACCCGGTGCAAACGAGCATTACAAGATAAAGCGCGGGCAGGATCCGGCGAACCCGTCGTTCATAAAAGCGCAGCAGCGAGAATTTTCCTTCCCGAAGATCGGCAAGAATGATGGATGTTATCAGATAACCGCTGATTACAAAAAATACGTCGACGCCGATAAAGCCGCCACGAAACGTGTGAAAGCCAGCATGGAAAAATATGACAGGCAATACCGCGAGTGCTCTCAGCCCGTCTATTTCACGCCTGTAGTGCATGACGTTGCACCTCGATGTACGCCGCATGTCGGGCTTGGCCGCAAGTCAATGGTTTACTGCTCGACAAGTCCAGCCCGCCGATCGACGCGGGACTGGATCGGACGCTTACGAAGCGGTCGACGAGTGGGCGAATGCGAGTCATCACCGCGGCAGACGGGGGCCGTGTCGCCGGGTCGACGAGGGCTTCGGCAGGCCGGCTCCCAGCCGTGGTTCGCCGAGAATGCGTGCGCGCGCGTCGCACATGGCGCGATCCAACTGGCCGTCATCGAGGGGAAAGAAACTATCGAAGTAGGCCACCGACTCCAGTCGGGGGCTGAATGCCCCGAGATTACCAAGTCTTCCAAGGATGTCGCGAAAATCCAGCAGCTCGCAAATGCCCTTGGCTGCGTGATCATAGTAGTCGACGAACGTCGCCAATTCCCGGGCCATCACAACGCGCCGCCCTCGAATTGCTGCATCGAAGACCAGGGACGATTCGCTTGAAATGAGCAGGTCGATGCCGTCGAAGAATTCGTCAATCGGGCCTTCGCTGAGTTCGAGCCGATCGCCTAAGCCATGCGTGAGTTGCGCACGCCGGATATCAGGGTGCCGTCGGACGGCGACACGATAGCCCACGTCGATCAAGGCCTGCGCGATCTTAAGGGCGGCATCGTTTTGTCTGATGTCGACCCACGCCAACCCGACGACTTCAAGTGGCCGTTCAACCCATGTGGTGCGGAGGCGACGCTTGTGGATTGGATATAACCGCAACGCGCCCACGGCGGATGTCGTGCACCGTGTCGGCGGCTTTTCGAGCGTATAGCTGTCGACGGCCTGGCGACCGTCGAGACATGCCAACGCATACCAGCTGAGTGGGGGAAAATTGGAATTCACGCAGGCGTGCTGGACAATAACGCAGCGCACGCCTGCGCGATGGCATATCGCGGCGAGTGGTCGGCTGATGACGTTGTCGTCGTTGAAGAAAACAACCGTTTCCGCATTGGGCCAAAACCGTGGGATGACGAGGCGATAGTAGACGTACATCGGCAGCGCCCGGCACAAGCAAATCGGTGACGCGGTGATATTGAACTGGTGGCTGTAGCGGCGAGCAAAGATCAATGTGATTGGCAACAGCACGAGTGCAAGGCCGACATAAAACGCCTGTAGAAGCAGGCGATTCTCGCGTTCGAAGATATCGACGATGTCGGCGCCGGCCATGGGTTCGCCAAAGATGGCGCGCAGGGCCGCCAATTCATTGCCACGACAATGGACGAGCAATCGACGGCTTTCCGAGCGCGGGATTCTTGGTGGATGACGATAGGCACCCAAAGTCGCACGCAAAACTGCCCAGTATAGTCCGACGCCGGGGCGACCGGGAGCCGCCATGTATTTTTGCATATGCAGAAGATCAGCGTACACTTCATAGAGGCGGACAGGTGGGAGGCGCGCTACGTGTTTCGTTGCCGCGGGCGGGCTTTGCTCCACGCCTTCATCCATGGACCATACTCCAGTCCAACGGTTCGCCCCGCTTGACGTTTCGAGTTACCCGCCGGCCCAGCATCAGTTCATAATACCGCGGCGGAAGGCCCAAGCCGGGCCTGATGACGCGAAGATTATTTGCGTCCAGCACCTGTCCATCGCGCACGTCGTCGACGATATACAGCGATCGGCGGAAAATCATGGACTTCAGCTCGGCCTCCGTCGGACCATAGGTGACCTGGCCCAGACTGCGCCAAGCCTGCTCGGTCTCGGTGACCAGTCGCGCAAACTCGTCCGGCTCCAGCGAGAACGCGCTATCGACGCCACCATCCGCGCGCCGCAGGGTGAAGTGCTTCTCGATCACACTTGCGCCGTGTGCAACGGCTGCAATTGAGACACCGACACCCATCGTGTGGTCCGATAACCCGATCTCGCAGCCAAACAACTGTCTCATGTGCGGGATCGTCAACACGTTGCTGTTTTCCGGGGTCGCCGGATACGTGCTGGTGCACTTCAAAAGAACGAGATGTTTGCAGCCCGCGTCGCGCACCGTGCGCACCATCTCGTCGAGTTCGGAAAGCGATGCCATGCCCGTGGATATGATCATCGGCTTGCCGGTCGCCGCGACTTTACGCATCAGCGGCACATCGTTGTTTTCGAAAGACGCAATCTTGTAGGCCGGCGCGTCGAGCGACTGTAACAAAGCCAGCGCGGTTTCATCGAACGGCGTCGAGAACAACGTAACGCCTAACTTACGGGCGTGAGCGAACAACGCCGCGTGCCATTCATAAGGCGTCGTCGCCTCCTTGTAGAGGTCGTACAGCTTGTAGCCGTCCCACAGGCCGCCTTTGATCATGAATTCCGGGCGATCACAGTCGATCGTCATGGTGTCTGGCGTGTACGTCTGAATCTTGATGGCATGGCAGCCTGTGGCGGCTGCCGCATCCATCAACGCCAGCGCGTGCTCGAGATGCCCGTTGTGATTGGCCGACAGTTCACAGATGACATAGGGGGCATGGCCGGTGCCGATTTTTCGGCCGGCGATGGCGAAGTCTGGTGCAGACGTCATCGAACGATCTCGCGGTAGACGACAAAGGCTTCGGCGGCGGTGGCTCCGACGGCTGCGCCGGCAATTTCGGCTTGAGCACGCGCAGCACGATAGGAACGGGGGTGTGGAAAGTCGCGCATCTCATAGTCGTAGTGTTCGAGCGCAGCGAGTTTCTGCTCCAAGTACCTAGAGATGTCTACGAACCTCTGGGGCTGGAACGGTGCCCCGGTCGCGAAATTCCATTCGGTGCTCGAAAGGACTTGAAAACCGTAGATCGCGGCCACTGGCTGGCCGGGCACTGGCCGCGTCGCCGTTGACACTGCGGCTGCGACCAACCGGTGATCGAGGTTGAGGTCAGCGTGGTAGTGCGTGTAGACTACTTCTGGCGCGACATCTGCGATAAGCCGCTCGATACGCTGTGTAATTTCTATCAGTGGTACCGTGTCGAGCCGCTGATCGGGAAAATCGAAGTAGACAGGTGGCATGGCGCCAAGCGTCTTGGCTGCCGCCGTCGCGGCGCCTCTGCGGGCCTCAATTTCTGCAGTTG
>JANOAW010000366.1:0-1507 GCA_031411355.1 Hyphomicrobiaceae bacterium
CTGCTGAAGATCGGCGCGCTGGTCACGACCAGCGTGCGGCGTCAGACGATCTCACAAATGAGCCGGTGAGAGATGCGGGTTAGCCCCTCACTGGTTCGGCAGCTGTCGCGCCAGTGCCTCCAGCACGGCCATGCGCACCGCGACGCCCATTTCGACTTGATCGCGAATGACGCTGCGGGCGTCGTCGGCGACCGTCGACGAGATTTCGACACCCCGGTTCATCGGGCCGGGGTGCATGATCATGGCGTCCGGTTTGGCGCGCTCGAGCTTCTCGTGATCGAGCCCGAAGAAGTGATAGTATTCGCGTGTCGAGGGCACATAGCCGCCTTGCATGCGTTCCCGCTGAAGCCGCAACATCATCACCACGTCGCAATCGGCAAGTCCCTTGGCCATGTCGGTGAACACTTCGACGCCGAGGCGATCGGCGTTCGAGGGCATCAGCGTCGATGGGGCGACGACGCGCACGCGGGCGCCCATGGTGTTGAGCACGTCGATGTTCGAGCGGGCCACACGCGAATGCAGCACGTCGCCGCAGATAGCGACCGTGAGCCCGCCGATCCGGCCTTTGGCGCGCCGTATGGTCAGCGCGTCGAGCAGCGCTTGGGTCGGATGCTGATGCGCACCGTCGCCCGCATTGATGACCGAGCAATCCACCTTCTGCTGCAGCAACTCGACGGCGCCCGCCGCGTGATGGCGAACGACGAGCAGGTCGGGCCGCATGGCGTTGAGGGTCATGGCCGTGTCGATCAGCGTCTCGCCCTTGGACACCGAAGATGTGGCGACGTTCATGTTCATGACGTCCGCACCGAGCCGCTTGGCGGCCAGTTCGAACGAGCTCTGCGTACGGGTCGATGGTTCAAAAAACAGGTTGATCAGCGTCCGTCCACGCAGGACGTCACGCTTTTTCACCACCTGTTTATTCTGTTCTGCGGCCTTGTCGGCGATATCCAACAGGGCCGTGATCTCGCCGGCAGTCAACCCTTCACAGGTCAACAGGTGGCGCCGCGTGAAGGTCGCGGGGAGCGTCGATGTGTGTGTCATTAAAGCCCGGCTAGTATGCCTGTCTCAGTCGTTCGGCAAGAGACTTTGTCGTGACCTGTGCGAAGATGTCCGCATCCCGGCGCGTCGGCGGTAAATCGCGAGCCGGATCGCAGGCGTCGTTGAACGTCAACCGCACGACACCGTTGCGCAGGCCGCGCTTCGCCGCCATCGCGACAGGGCCTATGACAGCGGCGGAGAATTGCACACTCATGCCCGCCACGCCCATTTCACCGACACCATCCAACGCCGGCTCACGGGCTGTCCGGCTCGCGCCGCTCCTGCTCGCGCTGTCGGCTCTGAGTTGGGCCGGCAATCACGTCATCGCGCGCTCGATCGCGGGCGAGGTACCGCCCGGCGCAACCAACCTGCTGCGCTGGCTCCTGGTCGCGATCCTGGTCGGGCTGCTCGCCCTCACCACGATACGGCGCGACTGGCCGTTGATGCGGCGACATTGGCTGGTACTCGC
>JANOAW010000367.1:0-3100 GCA_031411355.1 Hyphomicrobiaceae bacterium
ACTCGCGCAACTTCTGCGTCACCCAGACGGTGCCGAGACCGATCGGCGCCGTCACCCGCAGATCACCGGACGGTTTGGTCGTGGTGTCGGCAAGCAGCGTCTCGGCAGTCGACAGCTTGGTCAGGATTTCAGACGCCGTGCGGAACAGGAGATCGCCCTGCTCGGTCAACACGAGACCGCGGGCGTGCCGATGAAATAGCGACACGCCGAGATCTTTCTCGAGCGCGGACACCTGTCGGCTCACGGCCGATTGGCTCATCCGCAAGCTGTCGCCAGCGTGCGTGAAACTCCCGGCCTCCGCGGCGGCATGGAAGATACGGAGCTTGTCCCAGTCCATTGGCGTCAAGTCCCAGGTGGCTCGACACACGCGGACGCCGTGCGAACAGGCGTCGCACGGAGGGTGTCGATGTGCGGAAAATCTCCCCGGTATGCGTCTACAGCATAGCAGCGTCGAACTGTCTGGCAAGTGGCAGTTTACGGCTGTGGAAAAACCGACACTTCCTCGGCGCGATGGACGCTCGTAGTATCGTCATCGAACACAGGAGCGCACCATGAAACTCGGCAGGTTCGATCACGTCAATGTCCGGACGGCCAACGTGGCCCGCATGGTCGCCTGGTACGAGCGCGTTCTCGGCATGACCAATGGTGCACGCCCGCCGTTTTCGTTTCCAGGCGCCTGGCTTTATGTCGGCGACCATCCGAGTGTGCATCTCGTCGGTGTGCCGACGCAGCCCGACGTTACGGGCATGCGCCTTGAACATTTCGCGTTCCAGGCCACAGGTTTGAAAGACTTCGTCACGCGGCTGAAGCACACGGGCGAACGCTATGATCTCGGCGTCGTGCCCGGTTTCGGCATCGTGCAGATCAACGTCTGGGACCCCGACGGCAACCACATCCACATCGATTTCAGCCCCGAAGAAGGCCGTTCGGTCGCGGGTGACGAGGTGTTCGCAGACGTCAAACTCTACTGACACCGATCACGGCGCATCCGACTTTTACACGGCGCCTGCCAGCGCCTGGACCTCAGCGAGCAATGTAGCATCGACGGCAATCCCGGTTCGAGCAGCCGCGCGCAATTCGACCCGCTTGCGGCCTGGGAGGCGCGTACCCGTGTCGGCCTCGATCATCGACGCGAGCGCCTCGAAGCGTGCGGCGAACACATCGCCGCCGCCGAACGCCGCGGGATCGATGGAGATGAGGAATTGCCCGACGCCCGGCGCCGCGCCGGCACCGTCGAAGAACGACGACGCTTCGGACGCAAGATTGGCGCCCGTCAACGCAACCGCCAACACCTCGACCATCAACGCAAGTGCTGACCCTTTAGCCCCACCGAGCGGCAGCAAGGTGCCCTTGAGCGCGGCCCTGGCGTCCGTGGTCGGCTCGCCCGTTGCATCGAGCGCCCATCCGGCCGGAATCGGCTCGCCCTTCTGCGAGGCCGCCAAAATCTTGCCGCGCGCAACGCCGGACAAGGCCATGTCGACGACCACGGGCGGTTTGCCTGCACGCGGCGCCGCAAAGCCGATCGGATTGGTGCCGAAGACCGGTGTCTTGCCACCGAACGAGGCCATCGCGTGCGGCGTATTGGCAAACATCAACGAGACCAGGCCATGCTCGGTCGCAAGCCGTTCGAGATGCCATCCGATCACACCGGCATGATGCGATCGCACGAAGCCGACGCCAGCGATGCCGGCATTGCGGGCCATAGACGGCGCGGCCGTGAGCACACGCTCCATGGCCGGATAGAAAAAGCCGCTTTTCACATCGACCATCAGCGCGCCCGGCCGCGTCTGGCGTAGTTCGGGGACAGCATGACCGTCGACTTTGCCGCTGCGGGCCTGCGCGGCATAGCTCGGCACGCGCGAAAGACCATGGCCCTTCTGGCCGTCGATCTCCGCCTGCGTCAAAGCCCGGGCGGTCGCTACGGCATTGCCGGGCGACGTGTTCGCAGCCTCGAGTGCACGCGTGATCAAGGCTTCGAGCGCGGCAGCCGATCGTGTGGTCACGGTCATGATGCACCTCCGAGTACGCGCATGACATTGTCCACGGTCACGCTTGAAATACGCGCGTTGCTCTCACGGGTGACGCCGGCGACGTGGGGGGTGAGAATGATATTCGGCACGCCCGCGAACACGGCGCCACTCGCTGGTTCGATCGGCTCGATGTCGAACACGTCCATGGCCGCGCCACCGAGGTGGCCGGATTTCAAGGCGGCCGCGAGATCCGTCTCGACGACGACACCGCCACGTGCGGCGTTGATCAGCAGTGCGCCCTTTTTCATGCCCGCGAGGCGTTGAGCGTTGAGCAAATTCCTGGTCTCGGGCGTAAGCGGACAATGTAGCGACACCACGTCCGAGGTCGCGAGGAGCGCTTCGAGGCCGAGCCGAGTCGTCTCGCGCCAGGCAGGGCTCGTGGCAGGAACGTAGTCGTCGAAGGCCGCGACGCTCATGCCCATGGCACGCGCACGACCGGCGACGGTCTGGCCGATGTTGCCATAGCCGATGATGCCGAGGCGTTTGCCTGCGATCTCCCAGCCGTTGCCGGCGGCTTCGCGCGGCCATGTGCCCGAGACCAGAGCGGGCGTGCCGAAATAGGCCGCCGAACGCGCCAGCATCAACGCCGATCCGATGACGTATTCCGCGACCGAGACCGCATTGGCGCCGATGGCCGGACACACCGTGATGCCGCGGTCGGCGCAGGACTTCAGGTCGATGTTGTCCAAGCCGACACCGAGCCGCCCGACGACGCGCAATCCTGGCGCCGCGGCGACCAGAGCGGCTGTCACTTGCGTGCGGTTGCGCACGATGATGCCGCGTGCCTCGGCCAGTAAGCCTGCGAGTTCGGCGGGCTTGTTCCACAAGGCGGTATCGACGTGAACGCTGTAGGCGCGCTTCAGCGTCTCGAGCGGTTCGGGATCGAGGAATTCGGTGACGACGACGTCAGGCATGGCGGGGTCCCCAGCATTTCGCAGCCAGCCTAGAGCTTTTTCCACCAAAGTGGGCACCGGTTTGGTGCAGAAAATGCGACCAACAAAGACTCTAGAGCGCTTCACCTGACCCTTGTCAGGTTGAAAGCGCTTTAGACACCAGCACGCTGGACGAGG
>JANOAW010000368.1:0-6908 GCA_031411355.1 Hyphomicrobiaceae bacterium
CGGCTCGGAACGGTGCCATCTGCACGCGGCCATTGGTCATCAACGTCAGGCCGACGCCGCCGGCGACGTAGGCTTGTCCGTCGAGCGATGAAAACGTCGGTAGCAGCTCGTCAGGGTCCCGCAGGCGATAGACCAGGAACATGACCTTGCTACCGGCTGCACCAAAATCGACGCCCAGCGACGGTCCATGCCAGAACACCTGCGTCGTGCCGCCGGAACGCAGATACAGCGTGCCCTTGCCGTAGCGCAGACCCGCCAGAAACGCGCCGCCACCCTCCTCGCCGAGGATATAGCCTGTCGGACGACCCGCAGCTGAGAACGAGCGTTCGACAGCGGCGGCGATCTGCGCCGAAACCTGACCGAAAAAGCCGCTGGACGCCCGCACGATCTCGTCACGCGTGAATGCCTCGTCGGGTTGCGACGGTAGCTGCGCGGTGGGCGCTTGCGCGGTCGGAGGCGGGGTTTCGACTGTCGTCGTCGTACTCCAGGGTTGATCCGTCGGGCGCTGGCGCGTGGTGGGCGGCGGCGCCGAAGGCGTGACCGTCGGCAAGGCTGCGACGGGCGCGGGCGGGCGAACCGGTTCGCTCGGCGCCGGTGAATTCGGTTTCTCGTTGGGCTTCTCGTCGGGCTTCGGCGTGGCGTCGGCCGCCCTCGGCACCTCGGCGATCGACGCATCGAGACGCGCCAGTACATATGTCGATTTGGCGCGAATTGCCGCCTGCAACTCCAGGCTCGAGGCTTCGAGTTCCTGTATCCGTCCACACTCGGGCACCGTGTTCGGCGGCAACGCCCCGAGCGTATCGATCCGCGCCAGCAGTTCGTTCGCGGTTCGATCAAGCGTATCGATGCGGGTGTCGGCAATGGCGGCCAACGCCTGCTCGGTTGCAACCGCGTCGGGCCACCCACGTTTGTTCGCCAGCGCCTTGATCTTGGCGTCGATCTTAGGCTGGCTCGTGGTCATGATTTCGCGCAGCCGCGCGCCCGCCTGATCCACGGCCGCGCCGAGATCCTCAGCCGAACATGATTGCGCCATCGCCGGAGTTGTCAGGACGAGTGCGGCACCGGCGACCAGTGCACGGGCAAGCAAGCGAATGATCATGCCTCGTGATAGTCGCTTGAGGCGTCCGTGGTCAAATCGGCGTCGGAACGACGCGACGCATGATGTTCAGCTCACACCTGCCGCGGCAGGCCGCGCGCTTGTTCGCGCGCAGCCCAGCCGGGGGTCAGACCTTGACCGGCACGAGCGCGTATCCGCTGCCGTCTTTCTTCACGGTACCAGCACCGGGCATGCCCCAATGATACCCTGAGACAACCATGCGATCTTTGATGGCGCGGTCGAACATCTTCTTGCGGTTGGCCTCGGCCATCGCGGCATCCATGTCGAAGGCGACGTGCCAACCGGGGTTGGCGAGGTTGACTGCGGTGATGTTGGTGAGGTCACCGCCGACCAGCAGCGAATTGCGACCGGAGGAGACGACATAACTCGTGTGGCCGGGTGTGTGGCCAAACGTCGACACCGCGCGCACGCCCGGTACGACTTCGTCGTTGTCCTTGACCTGTCGCACGTTCTTCCACTTGGCGAGGGTCGCTTGCACGCGCGCGCTCAACGCCTTGCTTGCATCCGGGACCTTCGTCGCGTCGCTCCAGAAGGCCAATTCCGCAGCCGGTACGACGATTTCGGTATCGCCGAAGATGCGACTGTTGGTTTCCTTGGAGAACATGCCTGAGATGTGGTCTCCGTGGAAATGGGTGACGAAGATGCCCGAGATTTTGCCGGGATCGATGCCGGCACGGTACATGTTGCGCTTCATCATCAAGCCCGCCGTATCGGCCAGCTGGCCGCCGGTCGAACTGTCGAACATGTAGGTTTTGCCTTTGACGCGAATGAAGGTCACGGTGAACGGCACTGTGATCACGGTTTCGCTGGTCGCACCGCCCTTTTTCAAAGCGGCTTTCAGCTCGTCGACGGACGCGTTCTTGACGAACTTGTCGTCGAGCGGACGCGTGAAGAAGCCGTCATAGACCGTTGTCACGTCGATATCGCCGACTTTGAACTTGGCGAAACCGACATCCGTCAGCGGGGGGGCGCCTTTCGGGGCCGCTTTGCCTTGAGCATGAGCTGCACTCGAAAAGATCTCGAGCGGCTTGTCGAGCCCGAGCGTGATGCCGGCGGCTGCGGCCGACAGGACAACGGAGCGACGTGACGTGATCATGAATTCCTCCCGAGAACGAACGTATCACCAGATGGGTGATACGCCGCGTGTCCGCGGGTCAAGGGATGCCCTATCGCAGTCGTTCAGGATCACGCGATCGTGATTGCTTAAATCTTCCACCCCGAGTGCACCGCGGCAATGCCGCCCGACAGGTTACGATAGCTGACGCGCTCGAAACCGGCGGCGCGGATCATGCCCGCAAAAGCTTCCTGCTTGGGAAAGCGGCGAATGCTTTCGACCAGATATCTGTAACTCGCCGCATCGCCGGCAACCCGCTCGCCGAGGCGCGGGATGACTTCGAACGAATGAAAATCGTACAGGCGATCGAGCATCGGCACGGTCACTTCGGAGAACTCGAGGCACAAAAACCGCCCACCTGTCTTCAACACCCGAAACGCCTCGGCGATGGCGGCGTCGATATGTGTGACGTTCCGAATGCCGAAGGCGATCGTGTAGGCGTCGAACGTCTTCGCCTCGAACGGCAGGGCTTGCGCGTCACCGACCTGCAGTTTGATGCGCGCCGAAAGGCCGGCCTTGGTGACGCGGCGCGTTCCGACCGACACCATTTCAGGGCTGATGTCGACGAGGTCGGCCGAGACGCCAGATCCACCGGCGTTGACGACGCGCATGGCGATGTCGGCTGTCCCACCAGCGACGTCGATCAACCGGAACCGATGCGCGCCCCGCGGTGGCGAAAGCCACGCGACCATGTCGCCCTTCCACAGCCGGTGCAGGCCACCCGACATCAAATCATTCATGAGGTCATAGCGTTCGGCGACGGACGCGAACACCTCGTTCACGCGCGCTTGGCGGCGCTCGGGCTCGACACTCGAAAAGCCGAATGTGGCGGATGTGTCTGTTGGGCGTTGCTCGGACATGCGGCCTTGTACGGCCCCGCGGGGATCAGGTCTATCGCCACCTCATACGGAGAACGGTTGATCACACCCGCTGCAGTGATGTCGAAACTTGCAAAAATCCACACGTCGGTCGACAGAGAGACGAGCGCAGCGATCAAGCTGCGTCACCCCCGGGCAGGAAAAGGACATATCATGGCCGCAACGCGCGTCGTACTCGTCACAGGTGGCATGGGTGGCCTCGGTGAGGCCATTTGTAAAAAGATGGCCGCGATGGGCAACACGGTCGTCACGACCTATTCGCCGTCGAACAAGACCTCGGCCGACTGGCTCGCCGAAATGAAAAAAGACGGCTTCACGTTCCACGCCTATCCCGTCGACGTGACCAACCCCGAGGATTGCGCGAGCAAGTGCGCCGAGATCGCCAAGGGTCATGGTCCGATCGACGTCATCGTCAACAATGCCGGCATTACGCGCGACATGACATTCAAGAAGATGAGCAAGGTCGATTGGGACGCGGTCATGCACACCAACCTCGACAGCGTGTTCAATATGACCAAACCGGTCATCGACGGCATGGTCGATCGCAATTGGGGGCGTGTGATCAATATTTCGTCCGTCAACGGCCAGAAAGGCGCTTTCGGGCAGACCAACTACTCAGCGGCCAAGGCTGGCATGCACGGCTTCACAAAGGCACTGGCCCTCGAAGTGGCACGACGCGGCGTGACCGTGAACACCATTTCTCCCGGCTATATCGGCACCAAGATGGTGACCGCGATCGACAAAACCGTACTCGAGACCAAGATCCTGCCGCAGATCCCGATGGGTCGCCTCGGCAAACCGGACGAAGTTGCCGGACTGGTGGCGTATTTGTCTTCAGACGAAGCGGCATTCCTGACCGGCGCAAACATCGCCATCAACGGCGGCCAGCACATGCAATGACGAGGGCAACGACGAGGGGCCGAGACGTCAGCTTCGTTTGGCTGGCGTCTTGACTGCCTTCGCAGACGAGGCTTTCGAGGCCGCCGCGGGTTTCGCCACGGCGGCTTTCGCACGCGCCGGCACAAGTTTTTCAGCAATCGGCTGGCAGGTCCCGCTCTTGCGTTGCAAACGCTCGCCAGGGCTGCACGCCGGACGTTTGCCGGGCGGAATAGAGGCCGTCACGACAGCGGTCGGCGCGGATGGCAGTGGTGTCACGATTGGATCGATCCGCGCCGGCACGGCGGGCTTTGGCACAGCGGGCGTGGTTGACGGTCCTTGCATCGGCGGTGCCTGAGCCGGCGGCGGTACCTGAGCCCGTGGTGCCTGAGCCCGTGGTGCCTGAGATCGAGCGTCCGCGCCCATGGCGCAGGACAGGACCACGGCAAGGCATATGGCGGATATTGGTCCTGTGATCCGGAGCCCCTGGGGTCCAGTGAACGGGCGAGGATCGATCATCGTAACGTCCTCCAAATCGATCGCGTCGACTGCCGCTCGACTGACGCGCCCCCATACCAATCTACGATCCAAAGGCTTCCGGATCAAGGACAGGGCCGCCCAACATGCGCCGCGGAATTCGCGCGCGGGACGATTACGCGGGCACATGAATCATGTAACACGTCGCCTCGTGCTTCGGCTCTCGGACGCGGCGTGAGCGCGCGGGGACCATAATCGGATCAAAGCCATGCGCTTCATGTCATTCGTCGCAGCCGTCTCGCTCGGCGTCGTCATCAACGTGCCGTACGCCGTCGCAGAAAATGTCGGCGTGGCGGTCTGCGACAATTTCCTCAAGGTCTACGACACCTGCGTCGCAGCCAAGGCACCCGCGGATCAAAAAGACAAAATGCGCTCCGTGATGGAGCAGGTGAAAGTGAACTGGACGGCGGTCGCAAAGACCGCCGACGGCAAGAAGCAGCTCGAGACCGTGTGCACGCAAACGGCCGATCAGCTCAAGACGCAATTGGCGCCGCTCGGCTGCAGCTGGTGAAAACCCACGATTCTGCGCTGGCTCTCAAAGGCCTGCGCGACCGAGAAGCTGTCTCGATGCGTGACGAGGATCTGATGTCAGCCAGCGCTGCACGCCCACGCGCCGACCTGCGCGGCGCGCTGTCTGCGATCGCGATCACGCTGTCGATATCGGCGGCCTTTGGCTCGGCTGGACCATTCGCGCCATTCATCGGCAGCTGGAACGGCACGGGCCAAGTGCGGCTCGAGAACGGCCGCACCGAGCAGATCAAGTGTCTGGCCTATTTCACGGACAAGGCTCCCGGCTTGGGTCTCGCGTTGCGGTGCGCTGGCAGCGGTAGCAAGATCGACCTGCGAGCTCAGATGTCGAGCGATGGGCAACGGGTGGTCGGAACGTGGGAAGAGCGGCAATTCAATGCCGCCGGCAGCATTTCAGGTACGCAAGTCGACGGCAAATTGACGCTCGCCATGGAAGGCGCCAGTATGAAGGCGTCGGTCACGGTGACGGCAATCGGGAACGCACAGTCGGTCGTCATCACGACCGACAGTGGCAGTGTGCGGGGCGCCCAGATCAATCTCGTCAAGATCGCCGACAAATAGACAAATAGTTGCACGTCGAGGCCGCCGCTCATGTCGGCCGTCGAGATCATGAAAGTGTCGACGATGACCGCACCGATCGGCGTGCTCGCTCTCGCCCGCCCGACATTCGACGTGCCGTTCGCCGAAGATGTTGCCGCCAAAGCGTTCGCGGCTCTCGACGCGGCCGGGGTGGCGACGGTCGGCAGCCGCAAGCTGCTGTTCGACGCTGCTGAAGCCAAAGCAGCCATGGCGGAATTGACGGCCGCCGGCATCACGCACCTGTTGCTTCTTCAGGTCACGTTTACCGATGCGACCATGACGGTAGAGCTGTCGGGCGCGGTCGCCAGTCCGCTCGCGATCTGGGCATTTCCAGAGCCGCGCTCCGGCGGGCGCCTGCGACTGAACTCGTTCTGCGGATTGAACCTTGCACTTCATGCACTTGGACGCGCGGGCCGATCGGCGACGTACCTCTACAGCGCTCCCGATGCGCAAGGCCTGCAAGACAAGCTCGGCGAGCTTTTGCGCCAAGCGCCACGCAGCCCGCCTCAGGTCGCGGCAAAAATTCAACCGACTGCCGACGACATGGCGCGCGCCAAGCGCGTGGTTGCCACGTTGAACGGCATGTCCATCGGCCTCGTTGGCGAGCATCCCGCCGGCTTCGATACCTGCCGCTTCGAAGACACGACGCTGCACGCTCTCGCGGGTGTGACGGTGCGCCGCTTCAAGCTCGACGAGGTATTCGCGCGCGCCGCCGCCGTCGACGATGCAGCGGTCGCGACCACGCGGGCCATGGTCGCTGACTACGCCGGTATCGACGACGTCGACCAGGACCAATTGAAGCGGTCATTGCAGGTCTATCGAGCGCTCGAGGGATTGCGCACCGAGAACGGCTGTTCGGCCCTCGCCGTGCGCTGCTGGCCGGAGATGTTCGTCGACTACGGTTGCGCCGCGTGTGGTCCAATGGGGCTGATGAATGGCGCGAAGTCGCCAGCGGCGTGTGAAGCCGACGTGTACGGCGCGTTGACCCAGAAGCTGCTGCAGGATCTCGCCGGAGAACCGGCTTGGCTGGTCGATATTGTCGACATGGACAAGGCGAGTGATACCGGTGTGTTGTGGCATTGCGGCTCGGCGCCGCTCGACATGTGCGATCCGACGGAGACGCCGGCCGCGCAAATACATTCAAATCGCAAAATGCCGCTGCTGGCACAATTTCCGCTGAAGCCCGGCCGGATCACCATTGCGCGCATCACACAGGCGCGCAACCAAACCCGCATGATCGTCGGCGGCGGTGATGTCGTGCGCGCGCCGATCAGTTTCA
>JANOAW010000369.1:0-2960 GCA_031411355.1 Hyphomicrobiaceae bacterium
TGACGAGGCCGAATGGTCCGCCCGGCCTGTAAACGCCGGCGGGGCTGGTGCCCGGAGCGGATATGAAATCGACTTTGTCGACGAGAACGCGCGGCGTGTGCTCTTCGCGAAACAAGATGACGCGGGGCACGACGAAATAGAGATATGCCGAGCCGAACGAACCGGGAAAGCGCTGGCTGGCTCTCGGATAGTCGTCAATGGCGCCGACGCCAACCAGATTGACGTTTGCTGCGCCGTCGATCTGGCCGCCCGACAAGAAAAAGGCGTCGATGCGGCCCTGCCCCGCTGCATCGAACAACTCCTTGCCGCCGTCGGTGAAGGGATTATCGGCGTGTGATCCGAGGATGGTTACGCGCATGCGTCCATTCGAGCGCGCCTGTGCCAACAGTGCTGCGGACCCGGGGATGGGCGATTGCGCACCGCAAGCGACGTGGTCGAGCCCGTCGAGCATACGTGAAATGGCGGCGATCATGATCTCCGACGCGAGCATCTGGGCTGTCATTGGTCGGCTCCTCTCCGCTTCGGCGGTATCCGTTCATGGCGCCTGGATAAACGCGCGTAGGGCTGCAAATGCCTCGTCGGGTTGATCCTGGACGACGCCGTGTCCGCAATTTTCAAAACGCATGAAGCGAACCAGATGTTGCGGCAGGGACGCGGCGATCACCTCGCTGAAGGCGATCGGCGTGATCGGGTCCTGTTCGCCCGCCAACACCAATGTCGGGCATCGCACGGTTGCGAGCGCGTGGCGAAAGTCGAGTGTCTCGGCTTCGTTGCCGGGGCCCGAAAAATGCATGGCGACGGGATCTTTTGAGATCGCCCGCCCGACAAAACCCTGGTCGCTGCCGCGTGTGCGATAGAATGGGAAGCACCGCTCGACATAGAGCGCGCGGGTTGCCGGGCTCGGGCGCAGCCAGCGGTCTTCGGCGATGCGGCGGATGGCGGTGCCGCCCACGCGTTCGAAGGCAGCAAAGACGGCGTCGAGATCGAACTTGGCCGCCGTGCTGATCAAGACCAGTTTGCCGGGATGCTCGGGATGTCGGGTGGCATAGGACTGGGCGACGAAGCCACCGAACGACGTGCCCGAGACGATCGGTTTGACGATGCCGAGCGTGTCGCAAAAGGCTTTCACGTCGTCGCCCCATTGGGCGAGGGACCAGCGCTGAGGGTCGCCATCGTCGCTGCGGCCGTTGCCGCGGTGGTCGATATAGACGATCTGGGCGACATCGGCCAAGGCGCGCCAATCCGGTTTGAATATCGTGTGGTCGAAGCCGGGGCCGCCGTGCAGCAACAGCAGTGTCGGCTTTTCGCGCATGCGCGAGCCGTCGGGCACGAGGCCGGAATTCTCGATGTCGAAATAGAGTTTTACGCCGTTGACCGTGACATGCATGCGCTCACCTCGATTGCCGCGTCGCGACATGGAGCACGAGGCCTAAACCGATGCCAGCCACGAGATCGTAGAAGATGGTGGTCGACACCGTCGCTGCGACGACGATCGCCGTCCGCCAAGACTGTTTCATGAGGTTTGCGATCTCGTCACGTTCGATCATGTTCCACGCGACCACGACCAACACGCCTGCCAATGCCGCCAACGGGATGTGTGCCGCCAACGGTGCCGCGAGCAGCATGAAGCCGAGCAGATAGACGGCGTGCAACATTCCCGAAACCGGGCTCGTCGCCCCGGCTCGGATATTGGTCGCCGTTCGTGCGATCGTGCCCGTCACCGGCATGCCGCTGAACAGGGCGGCACCGATATTGCCTGCGCCCTGGGCAATCAACTCGATATCGGGGCGATGTCGCCGACCGCTCATGCCGTCGGCGACGACGGCCGACAGCAGCGATTCGATGCCACCGAGCAAAGCAATCGCCAGCGCATCCGGCAAAACAGACGCCATGCGGGCAAGCGAGAGGTCCGGCCAAATTGGTGCCGGCAACGACGAGGGCACGCCACCGTAACGCGAGCCGATGCTGGCGACGCCGAGATCGAGCGTGGTCGCGAGCACGGTCGAGAGCACGACCGCTGCGAGCATGCCCGGCCATGTCGGGCGCCATCTGCGAATCAGCAGAATGCAGCAGACGGTAAGAATCGCGAGCAACAGCGCGGCGGGGCGGACCGTGTCCATCGCGCCCCACAAGGCCTTGATCTTGGGTATCAACGCTGCGGGCTCACGCGCCAAGGTCAGACCGAACGCGTCGCGCAGCTGACTGGCGCCGATGATCACCGCGATGCCGGCCGTGAATGCAATGATAACGGCGTGGGGCACGCGTTGGATCAAGCGACCGAGGCGCGACACGCCGAGCACAAGCAGCATGGCACCCGCCATCACCGTCGCTGTCATGAGGCCGTCGGTTCCCTGCCGTTCGACGATGGATGCGATCAGCACGATGAAGGCGCCAGCCGGACCGCCGATCTGAAAGCGACTGCCGCCGAGCAGCGCGATCAGAAAGCCGCCGACAATTGCCGTGTACAGTCCGCGATCGGGCCCGAGGCCCGATGCAATTGCGATCGCCATCGACAATGGCAACGCGACGACGGCGACGGTCAGACCGGCTGTCGCATCGCGGCGCAGACGGTCGAAATCGTAACCCTCGCGCAGGGTCGAGACGAGTTGTGGCACGAACGGATCGGTCGCAGAATCGCCCGGTGGCTCGCGTCCAACCATGATGCCCCAGAGAGATTGCCGCCAAACGATACATGGCTTTCTGCTTTTTTAACGGGTTTGCTGCAAGGTGCGACAACGCTCAAGACCAACGGTTCGAGGTTGCCAATGACATTTCCGCTTTCGCGTTCGTTGCGACTGGCCGCCAAAGTCGCTGGCTTCGCCGGCATTGGCTATTACCACTTTGGAAAAAGCAACACGCGGTCTGGGGGATTGGGCAACGCGCAGTCTGCCAATATCGTGAAGAATTTGGCGACAATCGACTCCTAATCAATCTTCCCTACTTTTCGAACCTCGATCGCT
>JANOAW010000370.1:0-2017 GCA_031411355.1 Hyphomicrobiaceae bacterium
TGAGGTGGGTATCCATTGTAATCATGCCGAGCTGCGCGCCCGTCTGGATGTCCGACGTGATACGGAAGGTTTTGTTTTCACGAATCAGCGAGCCGATGGATGTCGTGTTAATCATGATCTCGTAGCCGGCGATGCGGCCGCCGCCGATCTTCTTGCAGAGCACCTGGGAGATGACGGCGACGAGCGACGAAGCGAGCTGCGTGCGGATCATGTCCTTCATGTTGGCCGGAAACGCGTCAACGATGCGGTCGACGGTCTTCGCGGCGCTGTTGGTGTGCAGCGTGCCGAACACCAAGTGGCCCGTTTCGGCGGCGCTGATGGCGGCCTCGATCGTTTCGAGGTCGCGCATTTCACCCACGAGGATCACATCAGGATCTTGGCGCAGGGCACGGCGCAGAGCCTCGGAGAAGCTCGGCACATCGACGTGCACCTCGCGCTGCGTGACGACGCACTTCTTGTGGTCGTGGTAATACTCGATCGGATCCTCGATGGTGATGATGTGGCCGTCGCGCGCCTCGTTGATGTAATTGATCATCGAGGCCAGCGTGGTGGACTTGCCGGAGCCGGTGGGACCGGTGACGAGGATGAGGCCACGCGGGCGGTAGAGGAGCTCGCGAATTTTGTCGGGCAGGCCGATGTCGCGCAGGCTGAACATGCGCACGGGAATCTGGCGCAACACGAGGCCGTAGTTGGCCTTGGCCTTGAGGACGGAGACGCGGAAGCGCGCCTTGTCGCTGTAGGCGAAGCCAAAGTCGGTGCCGCCGTTCAGCTTCACGTTGGCCACGTGGCCGTCGGGTGTGATGGAGAGCATGAGCTTCTCGGTGTCGGTCGGCGTGAGGACCGGGCCGTCGATGGGCGTCATGCTGCCGTGGAGGCGGATGGTTGGCGGCTGGCCAACCTGAAGGTGGAGGTCCGAGGCACCCTGCTCGATGACGAGATCGAGGAGATCATTCATTTCGTAGCTCATGGGGTGATGTTGTCTCCGGCGGTGGCGGTTGCTGGCGAAGCCTCGCGCGGCGGGGCGGCGAATTTCATGGGGAATTCATCAGACGGCATCGCCGACGGTGATGGAGACGACCTCCTCGATGGTCGTCAGGCCGGCGATGACCTTGCGCGCGCCGTCCTCGCGCATCGTGCGCATACCGAGGGCGCGGGCGCGCTCGCGGAGCTTCTGCGTGCCGACGTGCTCGTAGATCATCTTCTGGATTTCCTCGTTGATGACGAAGATTTCGAAAATGCCCATGCGACCGCGGTAGCCGGTGGCGTTGCAACTCGCGCAACCCTCGCCCTTGGAGAAATTGGCGTTCGCGGCCTGCGCGGGGTTAATGTTGAGCGAGCGAATCTCGTTCGCGTCGGCCGGGTAGGGCTTCTTGCAGTGCTTGCAGATTTTACGCACGAGGCGCTGCGCCATGATGCCGCGGAGAGAAGTGGAAACGAGGAACGGCTTCACGCCGATGTCGATGAGGCGCGTAACGGCGCCGGGCGCGTCGTTCGTGTGCAGCGTCGAGAACACCATGTGGCCCGTGAGTGAGGCGTTGATTGCAATCTCGGCAGTCTCAAGATCACGATTTTCGCCGTCCATGACGATATTGGGCGCCTGCCGCAGCATCGCGCGGAGCGCGGTGGCAAACGTCATTCCCACGTCGTGGCGCACGGGCACTTGGTTGATGCCATTGAGCTGATACTCGACGGGATCCTCGACGGTGATGATTTTGCGGTCGGGCTTGTTGATGAAGTGCAGGCAGCCGTAGAGCGTCGTGGTCTTGCCGGACCCGGTGGGGCCGGTGACGAGGAGGATGCCGTCGGGCAACGAAATCAATTTCTCGAACGTCGCCGCGTCGTCGCTCAGGAATCGCCAGCGCCCGCCCGCCATAACCGAGTTCGCGCAGCAGCAGCGCCTCGTAGGCGACCAGCGCCCGGCTCCACCCGCGCGCCGATGGAGCGTGGCAGATCGCATAGAGCAGACCGCCGAGCGCCTGGTACAACGCGGGATAGGGGTGGCCTTCGGGCAACGCGG
>JANOAW010000371.1:0-2652 GCA_031411355.1 Hyphomicrobiaceae bacterium
TCGGCGAGGCGGGGATCATCACGCGAAGATTTGGCATGACGTAGAAGTGTGATCGTACGGGACATCGACCGACCTCCTCAACCGCGACGCAGGTGGATATACAGTGCACCCTCGCCGCCGTGGCGCACATGCGCGATGGCAAATGATACCACGACGGCTGCGAGGTCGGGCTCACCGAGCCAACGCGGGACGTTGCGCTTGAGGACACCGCGCGGCACCCGATCGGCACCGAAATCGTACGGGGCATACGGATCGTCGTCCTCGCGCCCCTTGCCCGTGATCACCAGAACGGTGCGTTTGCCCTGTGCGTGGGCGCGTCTGAGGAACCCACGCAACCGCAGATGCGCCTCGCTCTCGCGCAGCCCGTGAAGATCGATGCGGCCTTCAATTTCTATCAGCCCGGCCGCGATGCGCTTCAAACGCTTGCGATCGAAGCCGTCGACACTCGGATTGACTGCGGGCCGTGGTGTCGGTGTCGTGATCAGAGGTTGCCAGCGGCGTTTCGGTGCGGGTGCGTCGTCGTCGGCGACGGCGATGCGGGCTTGCTGCTTGGCCACGGGGGTCGGGTCTGATGTTGGTTGAGACCGCGGCCGCTGTAACGGCGGCACGCGATCGATCACATGGCGCCACAGAGCCGCTTCATCGGGCGTCAAAGTACCGTTGCGTCGCGTCATGGCTGTTTCGGCGTCCGCACAGGAGCCGCGGACGGCAGCGCGCCGGTAGTCTGGCCTCCAGCAGGCTGGCCTCCAGCAGTCTGGCCACCACTCGTTTGGCCGACACTCATTTGGCCCGTGTGATCGGACTGGCGCGGTCGCAAGGCGGCCGGCGCCTGTTCGCGTGGCAGCAGCACGATGAACGACCCTGGGTGCTTGGTGACACCGGCGATGCGGGAAGCGTCGTCACCGGAGCCAAAGAACAGATCACCGCGTTCCGGGCCGCGGATCGCTGAGCCAACATCCTGTGCGATCATCAAGTGATGAAAGCCGGCGGGGTTACCTGCGTGCGTCAACGCGGGCGCCGTAACATAGATCGGCAGGCCAAGCGCATGGTGCCCCGCATCGATCGCGAGACTGCGCCCTTTCGTCAGCGGCACGTCGAGAACGCCGAGCGGCGACGAGGCCTGCGCACCCGTCAACTCGCGAAAAAACACGTAGGATTTATTCTGCCACATGACGGCTTCACCGCGCTTTCGATCCGCCTTCAACCACGCAGCGAGGGATTGCAACGACATGCGCGCGGCGTCGATGACGCCGGTGTCGATGAGATGACGTCCGATCGACGTATAGGGGTGTCCGTTCTTGCCGTCGTAGGTGACGCGGATCAACTGGCCATCGGGCAGCCGAATGCGGCCCGAACCTTGGATCTGGAGAAAGAACACGTCCACGGGATCAGCGAGGTAAAGCAGTTCGAGGCTTTGCCCGGCGAGTGCACCGCGATCGATTTCGGCGCGGGTGGCATAGGGTATGACGCCTGCCGCGCTTTTGCGGCCGTGCGTCAGCTGTTCGCCGACGGCGCCGCGGCGCTGTTCGTCGACGAGGTTCACGAGATCGGCGGGTCGGCGATAGAGGGGCGCTGAAAAAGCCGCGCTCCGAACGCGCGAGCCGTCGATCAGTGGCTCATAGTAGGCCGTCAGCAGCCCCGCCGGCCCGGCATGCACCAGACGATGCGGCGTAAAATGCTGCTCGAAAAAGCGCCGCGCCAAGGCGGCCGACTTGATTGTCGGCTCACTGGCAAGCGCCGCCTCACAGATGCGCTGCAAGGACCGTGCGGTCTGACTGGGGGCAGAGAATTTCGCGGGCGTGTCGGTTTTCGCCGGCTGTCGGGCTGCCGACGAGACGAGGCGGCGGCACGAGTTCAGAAAGGCGCTGAATGCCGCCGCGTGATCGTCGACCGGCCAGCCGGGAACGTCAGCGAAGTTTATCGGCTGGTAGCGAAAGTCCGTGTTGGTCATGGGGGCCGTCGCACGACGAGGCTGCGGCGTCTCAGCGACGACGGGGGCTGTTGCGATGCCGATCGCGAAACACAGAGAAATCGCGCGCAGCATGATCGATCAGCTCGCGGCTTGGGTCGCGACCAAGCGCCAATTGGGATCGCGGGCGGTGATGTCGCGTGCAAATGTCCAGATGTCCGTCACTTCCTTGATGCGCTTGGGATCGCCGCTGACGACATCGCCGGTGGCACTGCGGACAGCGCTGATGAGTTCACTGACGAAGCGTACCGTCACTTGTGCGCTGTTGCCGGCGAGCTCGGCTTCGACCATCTCGGCTGAGGAAATGCCGACGAAACTCTGGTCAATCTTCTGGCGCGCTTCCTCCCGTGTGTGGATCGCTTGCGCGAAACCGGAGAACACTTCGGGGCTGAGCAGGTCGGCGAGCAGATTGCGATTGCCTTCGGCGAAACCCATCACGATCATTTCGTAGGCGGCGCGCGCGCCTTTCATGAACTCGACCGGGTCGAACGCGCCATCGCGGCCGGCGATGTCGATCAGACCGCGCGCGATCTGAGCGTTGCCGGCTGCGAATTTGGTCATACGCTGATCACGGTCGGCATTGGCTTCGAGCACGCGGCCCTCGGCCGGAACCGGTTCGCGGCGGGGCAGCGTTACCACCTTGCCGTCGGTCGGCGCCGCCTGCTGCTGGGCGTTGCGTTGAC
>JANOAW010000372.1:0-1779 GCA_031411355.1 Hyphomicrobiaceae bacterium
ACGGGCCTGGAGTTCACGGCCAACACCGATTTCGGCAAATTCGCCTCGGTCAACTTCAGCTCCAACACGTTTTTCAACACGATCGATGCATCGAATCTCGGGTTCAGCGCGAGCAAGTCCGACATTTCCTGGTCGGCGAAAATCGGGGCCAGCTTGCATCTGCCGAAGGACACGTTGATGCAGATCAATTCAAACTATACGTCGTCGCGGCTGACGCCCCAAGGGTCGCGGCGTCCCACGTTCGTGACCAATCTCGGCGTGCGGCACAGCTTCGCTTCAAAAAAGGCGGCGGTCGTGCTGACCATTTCCGACCTGTTCAATTCCCTGAAGGAGGCGACGCTCCTCGATACCCCGGTGCTGCGGCAGGAAATCGTCCGCCGGCGCAGCGCGCGGATCGTCTACGTGGGGTTCAGTTACACGTTCGGGACACCGACCAAGAAATCGAAGGACGACCCGCTGAAATTCGACAACGCGCTCTGACCGCACAACGCGCTGCCCCCGCCGACCGAAGGCCGCTCACATGCCCTTGTTGATGAACGCGACGTCCTTGTCGGTGTCCTTGATGCGAATCGTCTTTTGCCCCTTGGAGTCTTTGCCGACGTAATCGATGCTGGCGGCGGCGAGGATGGGGAGAGCCTTGCGGATATCTTTGCTCTCGCCCTCGCTCGTGACGTCGACGGTCCAGATTTCCGTCGGCGGCCGGCCCTCGGCGGCAGGCTTGTTCTCGGCGGCGTTGAGGCGGAGAAATTTTTCGTAGACCGTCACGGTGACGACATATTCGCGATAGCCGGCGAACTCGGTGCGCGGCGGTTCCTGGACGGTCACCGACTGATACACCGGGTTGCCATTGCGATCGGTGCCGACTTGCACGCGTTCGACGCGGATTTGGCCGGGCAATTGCACGTAGACGGGTTCGGAAACGGTTTCACGGCGCGACAGGGGCGGACCTACGCCGTAGTCGAGGGCGACGACGAGGTCGGCTTTTTCAGCGTCGGACGCCTCGTAGAGACCTTTGCCCGAGAGCGCGGTGCGCACGAAGCCGGCGGCCTCCTTGTAGCGCAGCGAGTCGTCGGCGATTGCGGGGTTCTTGTTGATGATTTTGTAGGAGACCGACTCCTCGGCCCTGGGCTTGGCGAGGGAATCGACTTTTACCTCGTAAGAATTCACGCACCCGGTGGCGAAGAACGCGACGCCGGCGATGAGCAGGCACGACGACCACCAGCCGTTGCGGTTCTGAGGACGGAGATCTGAGGGGTGTTCAGATTTCATGGTGCTGGTCGGACCATAGTGCCGCGCGGGCGCCGCGCAACTCGCCAACGCAAAATTCTTGCGGAGCGGACCTCACGGGCCGCGCTTGATGGCTTTCACGTCCGGGTCGCTCTCCTTGATGCGGATGACTGCGATCCCGCCCGAGTTCTTTCCGAGATAAACCATCCCGGCGGCGGCCAGGACGGGAAGAAGTTTGCGCAGGTTCTGTTCTTCCCCGTCGAAAACGGACTCGAGCCGCCAGGCGACGACCGGCTGGTCCGGGCGAGATGTCGGGGTATTCTGGAGGGCAGTGATGCGCAATTGCTTCGCCGAAGTGCTGACGTCGACGGGTATCTCTTGGTAGCCGTCCAGCACTTGGGTAGGTGGGTCTTGGATCGTGATAGTTTGAATGATCGGCGTGCCGTTGGGACCGGTGCCGACCTGCACGATTTCAGTGCGAATCCGGCCGGGAATCGTCATGTAGAGCGCCCGGTTCTCAATGGTCCGGCGGGTCACGGCGGGGCCGACGCG
>JANOAW010000373.1:0-2207 GCA_031411355.1 Hyphomicrobiaceae bacterium
CGCGCGCACATCGACTTCAGGTTCGACGGCGCGATCATCGATCAAGGTCCAGAAGCCGACGAAATTGGTCGGGTTGGACGGATCGAATGCGGGCACGGCGACATCGACGCCCTGCAGCTGGGCAAGGTCAATAGTCGGCAGTGGAAACGCCACGGCGAGCGATATGCGTTCGCGCTCGGATGCCGTGAGGACGTACTTTACGTCGATCCGATCGAGGCCGATGGTGAGGTGCTCGCTGGTGATCTGGATTTTGTCCTGGGCGACGAACACCAAACCGCCGGCCGCAAGCTCTTGAGTCGGCCCGACGGCCCGCGCGGGCGTAACACCGGTCGCGAGCGCAATCACGCAGGCAGCTAAGGTGTTGGCCACTAAAGTGTTGGCCGCTAAAGTGTTGGACGGACGCATGCACACGACCCTATTCTCGACGTGACAGGCGACTGAACCCGGCGCGTGTCACTTATTGCGCCGGCCGCCGTCTTTGACGCAAGCACCACATCAGGCGAAGGTGCCGTGTCAGGCGGTGCCGAATTTGCGCTCGACGGTGACGCCAATGTCGTCGAGCAGTGCCGTCGGTAGCACGCCGCCGGCACACACGATGACGATGTCGTTGCCGACACGCGTTCGCCGTCCCGGCTGATCGACGACCACGTGATCGGCCGCAATGGAACGGACATGCGAGCCGAGGATGAGATGCACTCGGCCGTGCGACACCGCATCCTCGAGGCGCGAACGGTTTGCAGGACGGGCACGCTCGAAAGTCGCGCCACGGTAGCTCAAGGTGATGCTCGCGACCTCGTGGCGGGCCAGCATGACGGCTGCCTCCAAGGCACTGTCACCGCCGCCGATCACCATGACGTGTCGGCCGATATACTGTGTGGGGTCGTCGAGGCTGTACGTGACCTTTGGCAGGTCTTCGCCGGGAACCCCGAGCCGTTTCGGAGATCCACGACGGCCCGTCGCGAGCAACACTGCGCGCGCGCGCAAATTTCCCTGCGACGTAGACACGTCGAAGCCCCAGGGTGCATGCACGATTTTGTCGACGCGAACGCCTTGATGGATCTCGATGCCGGTCTTGGCGATGACGGCGTGCCACAGCTCCAGCAGCCGCTCTTTGCGGACCCGCTTGAACTTGACCTTGCCGAACAAGGGCAGAAAGGCCGGACGCGTCATCACGACTTTGCCACGCGGGTAGCGGGCGACCGTGCCGCCGAGACTGTCCTGTTCGAGTGTCAACGACGACAGGCCCTTTTGCTTCGCGGCCAGCGTGGCGGCGATACCGGCCGGACCAGCGCCGACGATGATCAAATCCTGGACGCCGTGCGGCGCCGGCCGTTTCATGTCCTCGCGCCTGGCGATGTTTTCGACGGCCTGGCGACCCTGTTCGACGGCGTTGGCGATGAGCCCCATGCCGCCGAGTTCGCCAGCGATGTAGAGGCCTGGAACGTTGGCCTGAAAATCCGGCGTGATGACGGGAATATCGACGCCGCGCCTGGCGGAGCCGAACACCAGATCGATGGCGCCCACCGGACAGGCGGTTTTGCAGGCACCATGCCCGATGCAGGCTCCCGGATCGATCAGCTGCGCCTTGCCAGCGATCATGCCGATGATCTTGCCTTCGGGGCACGCGTGCGTGCAGGCGCCGCAACCGACACACAGTCCCGGGTCGATGACGGGGTGCAGCGACGGCGGTTCGACGGCGCCGTCCTCGACGGCCTGCCTGAGACGCGCCGACACGTTTCGTTCACGGCGCCAACGCCAGATACCAATCGACAGCCACAACCCGAGCAAGGCTGCCGCGTACCAGACATAACCAGTCGTTGAGACATTGGTGAGCATGATCTGGCCTGCCGATACGGTGCGGCATGAACAAGGCAATGGTGCTGCAGTTGCACCATAGTGTTGAACAGATCGTTGCCTAAGACGGCCGACGACGCCACGAACTGCGTCGACGGACATTTTTTCGGGGACGGCACGGATTTGAAAACGCCGCCGGACACTGCATCGGGGGGACCTGCGGTCAAGACGCAGGAGAGCGTGCGCACGCGCACCGTCGTGACGTACCTCGTCGTTGCGGCCCTGGTGCTCGTGCCGGGTGTCGCCATTCGACTGGGTGGCGAGCATGGCTTCGCCGACTTAGGTATTCCCGCACTCGGGTCGGCGCTGGATGCCCTGAAATATCATCTCGACGATATCAGGTTCGGCGGTGG
>JANOAW010000374.1:0-2191 GCA_031411355.1 Hyphomicrobiaceae bacterium
TGCGGTAGGCCTCGGGGAGTTTCGTTTTGACCTCGGGATACTCGATCGTGGTCAGGCGCGCGGGATCGTGGAAGGACCCCACGAAGTTTTTCGCGGTGACGCCGAGGCCTTGGAGTAATCCGGTGCCGAGCATGGGAGAGAGGAAGGAGGGCTGAGGCTTTTTCTATTTTGGAAACGAGGAGGGCGAGATGGTCGAGGGTTCCGGCGGTTGGAAACCGCCGCTCCGTTCTGAGGAGTCAGCGGTCCACCTCACCCAGGACGATGTCGACGGAGCCGAGGATGATCACGGCGTCGGCGACGGTGTGGCCGAGGCACATGTCCTCGAGGATGGTGAGGTTGATGAAGGAGGGCGGGCGGATGCGGTAACGGTAGGGGTTAGGGCTGCCGTCGCTGAGTAGATAGAAACCGATCTCGCCCTTCGGACCTTCGATGCGGCCGTAGGCTTCGCCGGCTTTCGGGCGAAAGCTGCGGAGCTTCGCCTTCGGGTCCATGATCGGGCCGGCGGGCAGGCCGGCGAGGGCCTGCTGGAGAATCTTGATCGACTCGCGCATCTCGAGGACACGGATCATGTAGCGGTCGTAGACATCGCCGTGGTCGCCGAGCGGCACGCGGAAATCGAAGCGCGGATAGACGCCGTAGGCGTCGACCTTGCGGAGGTCGTAGTTGACGCCGCAGGCGCGGAGCATCGGGCCGGTGACGCCGGCGCTGACGGCGAGCTCGGGCGAGAGTTTCCCGACGCCCTGCGTGCGGGCCATGATGATCTCGTTGCCGGTGAGGAGTGTCTCGAATTCGTCGAGGAAAACGCCGTAGCGGTCGGTGAGTTTTTGGGCGCCCGCGAGCCAGTCGGCGGACGGATCGACGCGGCAGCCGCCGAAGCGCTGGTAGTTGCACATCATCCGGGAACCGGAGAGCGATTCGAAGAGATCAAGGATGTATTCGCGTTCGCGGAACGCATACATCAGCGGGGTGCCGGAGCAGCCGCAGTCCTGCATGAGGAAGCCGGCGAGGCAGGTGTGGTTCAGGAGGCGCGTGAGCTCGGCGAGGATGACGCGGACGTATTCGGCGCGCTCGGGGACGGCCTGGCCGGCGAGTTTCTCGACGGCGATGGCGTAGGCCCAGTTGTTCGTCATCGACGAGAGGTAATCGAGCCGGTCGGTGTAGGGCATCGACCCGAGATAGGTGACGTTTTCACCGAGTTTCTCGTGGTTGCGGTGGAGGTAACCGAACACGGGCTTCAGCTTCACGATGGTCTCGCCGTCGAGCGTGACGATCATGCGGAACACCCCGTGCGTCGACGGATGGTGCGGGCCCATCGAGACCTCGAGGAGGTCGCCGTGGAAACGGTCGTGGACTTCGCGGACGCGGGAGCCGGGGGAGCCCGCCGAAGGAGCGGAGAGATCGGAGACGCTCATGGCGTGGCTCCTTTCGCGGGCGCGACGGCGGCGGGCGGCGGGGCCGGATAGTGGGCTTTGGCTTTTTCGAGGACGGTGCCGTGCGGGGTGGGCTCCCACTCGTAGTCGTCGGGCTCGACGTAGTCGCGGCGCATCGGGTGGTCGGTGAACTCGTCCCACATCAAGATGCGGCGGAGATCGGGATGGCCGTCGAAGGTGACGCCGAAGAGATCGAAGACTTCGCGTTCCTGAAATTCGCAGGAGCGCCAGACGGGCGTGAGCGACGGGACGGCGACCCGGTCGGTGCGGTTGCGGGTGCGCAGGCGAAGAATCACGGGGCCGTGGCGGAGGGCGATCGAGTAGAGGTGATAGACGACCTCAAGGTAGCCGGGCTGGAGGCGCTTGGTCTTTTGCTCGACGACTTTGGGGGGGCCGGCCGGGTTGGCCGGATCGGGCGTGGAGACCTTGGTCGTCTCGACGATTTCTTTTTAGGGCCAGTCGATGCCGGTGACGTTGGAGCACTGGTCGAGTTTGAGCGTGGCGTCGTCGCGGAGAAATTCGGCGATGGCGCGGGCGTGGGATGAAAAGGAAGAAGGAGAGACGGAGGGAAGGAGAGACGGGGAGAGAAGCAGGGAGTGTTGGGCGGCGAGGCCGGGATTCGTGACGACGGTGATCTCCGCGCCGGGAAACCGGGCGAGCAGACGGTCGCGAATCTGTTCAGGGGTTTCCATGGTGCGTCAGGCCTTTTCAGAGCGGACGATCGCCGGCGGCGCGGTCCAGATGGCGGGGTTGGCCGGCGG
>JANOAW010000375.1:0-3741 GCA_031411355.1 Hyphomicrobiaceae bacterium
CCCGAACTCGGTCAGGAATTTCTGCGGGATTGTCCGTGAGGCCGGGCAATCGGCACCTCGAATGCGAGCGTTGATGGCCGACATGTCGCCGCGGAATGTCGGGCGCATGGCGCGCTTGGCGACGCCGACGGCGACCGCGCCGTTGGCGAACGTCGCCCGACACGCGAGTTTTGCCAAGGCATCGCTCAGCGTCTGCTTGTAGCCGTCGGCCGTTGCCTTGCTCGACGTTTGCATCTGACCCCACTTTTGTGCCTCGGCGGACGAGCTCCAGGCCGGACCATCACGGGCCGTGATGAGCGGGTTCAAGCCGTCTTCCAGGCGGCTCCTGAGCCACGGAAGCTTTGCCGTTGCGATAATGTCCTTGAGGCCGGCGAGATCGAGCTGGTCCGGTGCTCGAGCCGTCAGGGGCGCCAGATCGGCGGTGCCCGAGAGGTCGGCTTCGGGTGGCTTGGTCTTCCACAGGATAACGCCGCGCAGATCGGCATGAGCGATCTTGGCGTTGGTCATGTCGGCCCCGAATAGGCGCGCGTTCTGCAGATCGGCACCGTCGAGATCGGCATCGAGAAAACGGGCGCCTTCGAGCCGAGCGAACGACAGGATTGCCCCGTGCATATTGGCGCTGACGAAGTTCGCCATCACCAGTTCGGCCGTGGTCATGTCGGCGCCTTGCAGCGACGCCGTGAGGAACACCGCGCCATGCAGGACGCTATTGCCCGAAAGATCCACCCGCTGCAGGTTGGCCGACGTGAAATCCGCCCCTTGCGCCAGGACATAGCGCATATCCGAGCCTTCGAGATTGGCATGGTCGAACACGGCGCCGGCGAAATCGCCGCCGGAAAGCTTGGCGTCGTTCAAGCGCGCGCGGGTGAAATTGGCGCCGCGCGCCGAGACGCATCGAACCTCCTTGCGCCCATCACCGAGCAACAAGCGATCGATGTCGGCGCAGGTCAGCATGACGTTGCGCAGGTCCGCCTGCACAAAACTCGCGCCTTCCAGATCGGCGCCCGTGAAATCGGCCTGATGCAGGTCGGTGCGGTCGAGTTTGGCATATCGCAGATCGCGCCCGCGCAGATTGACGGTCGATTCCCCAGCCGTGACCTGGTTGTCGACCACGAGATCGGCATCGCGAACCACGAGGTTGCGGTAAAACAGCCCGAATAGTGAGCCATCCTCGTTCGGTTTGACGAACGGCAGGGCGAAACCGAGATAACCGGTCCGCGCTTCGGCGTTGGCACCGCGTCCAGTGACGGCATCCGTGATGCGGTCCAACCGCTCGCCGGGGATGGTTGCGACGAACAGCGAAAACACGGTCACGCTCAAGAACAGCAACGAAGTCAATATGCCGGTCTTGGGATGTTGCGACAGCGTGCGCCGAAACGCCGTGAAAAACGAGTTCTCCGAGCGCGCGAGAAACGTGCCGATGGTCGCGAGCATGATCATGTCGGCGAACAACGCCACGCGTTGCGCCGTGGTGATGATCGGATCGTGGTAGGGCAGGAATACGACCTGAACATACAGCAGGATGAGCACCGGCAGCACGACTAAGGTCAGCCACGACAAGCTGTGCAGGAACACGCTCATCACATTCGACCGCTCGGGGCCGGCGATGCCTTGCACAAAGAAGAAATTGTCGAGTTCGAGCCGCAACGGATGGCTGCGCCGTTCCGTCGTCTCGAGCATGCGGATCGAGGTGTCGAATTCGAGCGCTTTGCGCGCCAGCAGTGCCATTTGGGCCACGACGCCTGTATGGAACAAAAACAGAATCATCGGCGCAAAGAAGAAAAACCGACCAAGATCGATTTTCACCTGCAGGATCGGCAGGGGAATGTCATTCGACAGCAGCATGTCCTTGTGCGTCACGCCCGCAGCCGTGATGAGCAGATAACTCATCACGCCGAGAAAAATCAGCCACGCCGTATTGACCGTGTCCGAGGCCCGGTTCACCGCCTCGAGCAGACTGTACGGATTGACTGGATGTTCACTGTCGAGCGGCAGCTGACCCGTGTCGCTCATCTTCCACCCCGAATTGCCTTTGCCTCACCCACGGCGGCGAGCTTAGACGAGTTTTTGTGGCGGATGTACAGGTGGTCGGACGGCGCTATTTAGGGCCGCGAATTTCGCCACCCGCCCCCGAATCCGCGGCCAGTCAGGACAATGGGTGCGGTTGAGAAAGGTCCGAAATTTTAACCGCTGGCCTTAAACGAGCGAACAAAGATGTCGACGGTTGGGTCTTATTCCCCGGCGACTGCGGCTTGATCAGGTTCTATGGTCGCATAAAGCAGTGCGGAACCGCCGACTGCGAACAGCGTGATCAGAAACAACCCGATCAAGGCGCGTTTGACGATCCAACCGGTCGACCGTAACGTTGCTGCGGGTCGAAGTTCGCGTGTGAGGTCGATGGGTGTTATGTCGGCAGGCGCTGGCACGGACTGGTTCCTTGTTTGATTTTACGTCGTGATTCGACGTCGCATCGGTCAGCGCACCAAGCTCTCGCACGCCCCCGCAATCAAGCCACACATTCGCAAGACTGTTCTGCGGCGATGGCTGGGAACCTACTGGCTCGGTCGTCCCGGCGACCTCCGGTATGAAAGTGCGGCGATCCCCTTCAGTCGGAGACGTCCGGCTCGCGGCTGAAAGCAATTAAGGGATCAACTCATATGAATAGTTTTCGATGACGGTATTCGCCAGCAGATCCTTGCACATGCGCTCGACGAGGGCCTTGGCCTTCATCTCGTCGACCTCCCGCAGATCGACCTCGATGAATTTGCCCTGGCGAACATCGTTCACTCCAGCTATCCCCATGGCACCTAGGGCGTTTTGAATGGCTCGACCTTGTGGGTCGAGAACGCCGGTCTTGAGCGTGATTTTGATGCGGGCTTTCATTTACGAACCTCGGTCGGCGGTCATGCGGCGCGTCTATAGCATCAATCGAGCGCCTCGCCAGGGCACGCCTTGGCTGGCTCTGCTGATGCTCGTCGCCCAGTTTCAGATCGTTACCGCGACCGAGCCGACGGCATTGCGTATCGCTGTCCCGGCTTCCATGATCGGGCCGCGCGCAGCGGCGGGCAAAAGCGTTCACGAAGCCGCGATTTTCGTCGCCTCACGTCTCAATGCGTCGCATGCGGGGCTGCAGGTGGAGATCGTGGCGGTCGACGACGTCTGCAACAGCGCCGACGCCGGCGAGGCGGCTGAGAGCCTCGCCTCGCGCGGTTTCGACGCCGTCATCGGTTTTTCCTGCAGAGCGTCGGCGCGCGCCGCGGCAACGGTGTTCACGCGGACCGGGCAAATTTTGCTTGCAACGGCACCTCTGGTCCCACCCTTGGACCAGGCACGGCATGGGCCGACGGTCTTCCACCTGCCCGTGGCGCAAGAGTCACTTGCTCAGTTTCTCGGCGCCAGTTTTGCCAGCACACCCGCGCATGCCCGCATCGTCGTCATTCGTGACCGCACCCGACAGGCGACAGCGCAAGCCGCGGCGGTGATCGCCGGTGTCGGTGCGGTGGGTCGGGTCGTGGCCGCAACGGAAGTCTTCAACGGCGGCGACAAAGCCTTTGGGCCCATCGTCGCCCGCATGAAGGCGACCGGGGCAACCCATGCCGCATTGCTGGCATATCCCGTCGAAGGTGGATTGTTCGCAGCCGAACTCGCGCGCGCTATTCCCGACATCGAAATCATCGCAGCGGATCAGTTCGCCGCCGCCGATGCGCCACTGATCGCGGGTGCGGCGACGTCGAGAGTCCG
>JANOAW010000376.1:0-2128 GCA_031411355.1 Hyphomicrobiaceae bacterium
GGTCCTTCCGGGGCAACTCGTCGTGTTCAACCTCGCCGACTATCTGGCCGGGCGGCGCAAACCGACTACACTGTTCACGCCAACAGACCGGCGCGTCGTCTGGTTCCTTTGGGACACTGTCGACGGCATGATTAAACTGACGGTGCTCGACAATTTGCGGACACGTCACGAAATTCACGAGCCGACGCCGCCCGGAGTCGCCGAGGGCGCGCCAACATTGGCTGGATGGACCAAGCGGACACTCGAAGGGCTGCCGCCGCTTGGCGTATCGTTCGTGTCGCCGCTCGACGACACCACGGAGAGCGGCAAAGGCGATTTTCTCGCCTTGAGCGAGGACCCGCTGACACCACCGACCCTGATGCTGCTTGCGAAAGGCAAGCCGCCGGAAGTCCTGCGGCGCGCGCCTGTCGACTTCGACGCATCGGGCAAGGTCGTGGTGCAGTACGAGGCCATCGCGGCCGATGGCGAACGCATCCCGTACACGCTGATCGGACCGGCCGCTGCGCCGACAGGCAATGCGCCGGTGCACATGACCGGCTACGGTGGCTTTGAGGTCCCGTTGCTGCCGCGTTATCGTACCGAGATCGGCAAGCTTTGGCTCGAAGGTGGCGGCACGGCGGTTGTCGCGAACATCCGCGGCGGCGGCGAATTCGGCGTCCGCTGGCACGAGGCCGGGCGGCGCGCGAACAAGATCACGAGCCACGACGATTTTGCGGCCGTTGCGGCGGATCTCGTCGCACGCGGCATCACCAAGCCGTCACGCATCGCCGCCGAAGGCAGATCGCACGGCGGCTTTCTCATCGCGAACATGCTGACGCGCTATCCTGACCGGTTCGGCGCGCTGGTTTCCTCGGTCCCGCTGACCGACATGCGTCGCTATACGAAGCTGCTCGCCGGGCACTCGTGGATTCCGGAACACGGCGACCCTGATGTGCCCGAGGATTGGGCCTATCTGCAGCACACCTCTGCCTATCACACGGCCGAACCGGGCAAGGCTTATCCGCCGATCCTGATCGCGACTACGCGCAATGACGACCGGGTGCATCCCGGCCACGGGCGCAAATTCGCAGCCAAACTGCAGGCTATGGGCTACACGAACGTGGCGTATTTCGAGAACCCGACCGGCGGCCACGGCAGTGGCAAGGACACGGTCGAGATCGCGACCTTCGACACGCTCGGTCTGACGTTTCTCGCTCGCCACATTAGTTGGGATTGGAGCACGGTGGCCGAGTAGCGCCCTTGGGTTCACTATCGGCCCTGGCGTCGCCGATCACGGCCGGTTCTTGACCGAATGTGCGATGATGCCCGGCCCGAACAGGCCGCCAGTCGAGACCTCGCCTTCAACCGTTACGCGGCAGCGATCCGCGCATTTTGTGACGATCCACAGGCGCACGTCGCGCGGTAGGTCGTCGATCTTCACGGCGAGGCCGTTCATGTCGTAGTCGGCGCTCGGGTCGCCGATGATCATTTGGTCATTTAGGTAATAGCCGACGGCGGCGACGCTGACGTTCTTGCCGACCAGTTCCTTGATATCGACCTTCAGGTCGGCCATGCGCATCGACTTGTAGGTGCCGGCCGGCGTCACGGCCTTCGGTAGGATCTGGAAGGTCCCATTTTCGCGCAGCAGCACCGAGCGGCCGTCCGGTAGCGTTGCGGTCTGGTCCGCGCGCGCAGGGGCCACCACGACCATTCCAGCAAGAGCGGACATGGCGGCGGCAGCGGACAGGAAGGCGGATCTCTTGAAAGGTCGACCCATCAGTTGATCTCCATCGGTGGTGCAAGTCGCCGCCTACGAGTTTGAATCGAATCCGAACCCGTCAGGCGGAAATTCGTGGATGCGGCGCGCTCGATGGCCGACTTGCCATCGCGAAAGCTTCAAGCTTTCAGCCGTGTCAGCGCCGCCAGAAACGCCAACATGGTCCGCTGCATCCAGGCGCGACGCTCGTCGTCGCTCTTGAACTCGCTGTTCGGCTTCGTCACGCCGATGCCGAAGCGGCCGGACTTCACCGTCGAACCCGGTGGGAGAGACGCCAGAAGCTCGGCTGCTGACGGCTGAACGTGCCGCCAGAGGTCGTCGACCGCATTGGCTTTGCCGGACACGGCCACGCCGCACACGCCATCAGTTTCG
>JANOAW010000377.1:0-3882 GCA_031411355.1 Hyphomicrobiaceae bacterium
CACAACTTCGCGTTGATTTCCCTGCGCCTTATTGGGATTGGTATTGGTCTTCGGCTGCCCTTGACGGATCGACGGCTGCGGATCGGTTTTTGGCTTCTGATTTTGGACAGTATTCTGGCCTGCATTCTGACCAGCATTGGGACCCGGTTTCGGTGGTCCGCCTTGGGCACTCACACCTGACGGCGACGAGAGCAGGGCAGCTCCGCCAAACGCCACTCCGATCAATACGCCGCCTTGCAGAGATTTTCGACCAATTGGCATGGAACAGCCTCCAGAACTTGACCCCAAGGTATGAAATTAGACGAGATTCCGGGCTGTGCCCAGTGGGTGGGCTGCGTTGGCGTAAATTCTTCTTGCCGCCGCGGGAAAGCTCATCGCAAAGAGCGACCTTGACGTGTGCATCGATATCCTGGATGATATTTCCAGTAAATTGGAGCTTGAATTCGAGGCCTATGCCGATGGCCGATATCGACAGACACATCGCTGATCGCGTCCGGGCCTTGCGGTCGGACAACGACTTGTCGATCGAGGATCTGGCACATCGGAGCGGCGTCAGTCGATCGATGATCTCGCTGATCGAGCGCGGCGAAACCAGCCCGACAGCCGTTCTGCTCGAACGGCTCGCCGCAGCTCTCGGTACGACGCTGGCCGGATTGTTCGCGTTACCGGCGGCCGTCGCCGAACCCGTATCGCGCCATGCCCGACAGTTGGTCTGGCAGGATCCAGCGTCTGGATATGTGCGTCGCAACGTGTCCCCGCCCGAAGCGCCTGTGCTCATCGTCGACGTCACATTTCCGGCCGGCGCACACGTTGCTTACGAAACCGAGCGTCGGCGAGCCAAGGCCCACCATCAAGTCTGGGTTTTGGCCGGGCAGATCGACGTGACCGTCGGAGACGTCACCCACACCTTGGCGCGCGGCGACTGCCTGAGTTTCGTGCTCGACCGCCCGACAGCGTATCGCAACAGGAGCGGCAAGGCCGCTCGCTATGCCGTCGCCATCATGGAAGAGGAACTGCGCAGATGAGCATCGACGTTCGACGTCTCGAGAACCTCGGTCCGGCCGATATCGCGCAGCTCAGTGATGTCTTGATCGACTGCGTCGACGGCGGCGCGTCCGTCAGTTTCATGTGGCCGCTGGGCGTCGAGACCGCGCGGGCGTTCTGGCTGCGCGTGGCCGACGACGTCGCTGCGGACAAGCGCATTTTGCTCGTGGCATCGGATGAGGACGGCATCGTCGGAACCGTGCAATTGGTGCTCGATATGCCCGACAACCAGCCACACCGCGCCGATCTGGCGAAGATGCTGGTGCATCGACGGGGACGGGGTCGGGGCATAGGCGCGTCACTGCTTCTGGCGGCCGAAGCTGCGGCTCGTTTTGCCCGCCGATCGCTGCTGGTGCTCGACACGGTGTCGGGGAGCGCCGGCGAGCGCCTGTATCAACGGCATGGATGGGTGCGGGTCGGCGAAATTCCCGATTTTGCCCTGTGGCCGCGCGGCGGTGCGTGTCCGACGACGTATTATTATCGACGTCTGAACTGAGGCTTCATGGAAACGTGGCACGTCCTGATCGCGTTGCTCAGTGCGATACTGCATGCCGGCTGGAATGCAGTCGTCAAAGCCGATGCAGCGCCGGGCGAGGTGATGACGGCGCAAATGACCATGGCCGCAGCGCTGGTTGTGCCAGGTTTGTTCTGGACCGGCTTGCCGGATGCCGCGTCCTGGCCGTGGCTCCTCGCGTCGACAGTCCTCAATCTCATCACCGTCACAACGCTATTGAAGGCCTACGAGGTGGTGGGTTTCGGTGTCGGTTATCCGATCATCAGGGCGATATCGGTTCTGCTGGTCGTGCCGGCAGCGGCAGTGTCGTCAGGCGAGGCGATTTCGGTGTACGGTCTGGTTGGCGTGGGCTTGATGGCTGTGGCCTTGGGACTGCTCGGTTTCAGTCGCGCCGGCGGCGCCCCGATCGCGTTATCGGCATTGGCCTGGATCGCCGCATCAGGTGTTGCCACGGCGGCTTATGTCTTGTGTGATGCGCGCGGCGTGCGTGCGGCCGGATCGCCGTGGGCCTATGGATTCGCTGTTTCAGTGACCAACGCCGCGCTGATGCTCGGGCGCCAAGCGTCGGCCGGTACCGATCCGATCCGCCTCATGCGGCGGCACGCGGCAAAAGCCCTGCCGATCGCACTCGCGTCCGTCGCATCCTATCAGGCGATTCTGCTGGTTTGGGCGCATGCACCCGTTGCGCCGGCCGCCGCGATTCGTGACACGAGTGCGATTTTCGCCGTGCTGATTGCTGTGTTCTGGCTAAAGGAGCCGCTGACGCGTCCGAGGTTGCTGGCGGTCGGATGTGCCGCTCTGGCGGTGCCGCTGCTGCGCTTCGCGTAATCGTGATCAGGCGGCGGCGACCGCATCCGATGGCATGTCGGGTGTCGAGCCACGACGATGGCCAGGGCCGAACCCGTCGTCGCCGGGCAACGGACCGTAGCGATTCGAACCAACTGTGCCCGGTGTCGAATGCAACCAGATGAAGCCGCCGAAAGCTGGAACGAAAACGAAAGAGAATACCAGCCAATATAACGCGCCCTTTTCGGCGACCACCGTCGCCATCCGATCCGGGCCGACGAGGAGTGTCAAGACGAGCGTCGCGGCGAACGCTGCCGCGATCCAGAACGAACACGCGGCCGGGGCGCACCAGCCGGACAGGCCGATATCGTGCAGCCGCTTGACGACCGCGACCAGGCCGATCACCAGAACTGGCGTGTTGATGATCCAGAAAATGGTGACGCCGATATCGCCGCCGATCGCATTGGCGAGAAGCGCCGACAGGAGTTGCACGACGACGAAGGCGACCGTCAATATCGTCATGGCTTGGCGGGTGCAGCGTCCCCTCGGATCGATCATCGACGTGGCGATGCGCAACACGTCGGTCGCGCTGATCGACGTCAAGCGGTTCAAGATCGGGCGTGTCATCAAGGTCGGCGCCATGGCCGCTACTCCGGTATCATTGCCAGCCACTATGCCTCGACATCGTTGGTAATGTGTTGAGATACTTGGTTAAGCTGTGAGCTGTCTGCATCCCGTTTCGACACGATCGAGCGCACGAGACTGCACCGATGCTCTTGACCCCTCGGGCAAAACCGCCGATGCACGCACGAGAGCCAAAGGTCGGTTTGCGAAAGGCAAGGACCGGTGGCGGAAGTGGGCCAGAAATGCCGACGGTTGCCAAAGATCCGCGAAGCGCGGCGACGGAGCCGGCCCTGCGCATCATCATGCGCCGGTTGCGGGAGATTATGGCTGCTGAAGCCTCCGGCCAGCAGAAACTCGATCACATCGCACGTACGATCTCGGGCATCATGGTCGCCGAGGTTTGCTCGATCTACCTGAAGCGGCTGGACGGGTCATTGGAGCTGTTTGCGACCGAGGGGCTGAACCCGACCGCGGTCCACGTTACGTTCATGCGACGCGGCGAGGGGCTGGTCGGCCGGTGCGCCGAGGTTGGCGAACCCGTCAACGAGCCGGATGCGCAATCACATCCATCGTTCTCTTATCGTCCAGAGACCGGCGAAGAACCATTCACGTCGTTGCTGGCGGTGCCGATCAAACGGCGCGGCGATGTTCTCGGTGTGCTGGTCACGCAGAACAAGACCCGGCGCGAATACTCGCCCGAGGATGTCGAGGTGCTCGAAACGACGGCCATGGTGCTTGCCGAACATTTTGTGTCCGGTGATGTCGCGGGCGTGAATACGGCTGCCGAATTCAGCCGTGCCGTCAGTCACGTGGTCAAAGGCTCGTCGATCGCCGACGGGATCGCGCTCGGCCATGTCGTTCTGCACGAAAGCCGTGTCGTGGTGACGACGCTGAAGAGCGACGACACGGACGCG
>JANOAW010000378.1:0-7761 GCA_031411355.1 Hyphomicrobiaceae bacterium
GCCGGTGTCACCGCGTTCTGGGGCAGCCTCACGGCGATGAATTCCAACAGCGAAGTCGGTAAGTTCGTCTATTTCCTGATCAACTTCGGCATGCTCGTGTTCGGCGCCGCGATCGGACGGCGCGTCTATACCGTGTATGGGGCCCTCGGCATCGCCGCGTATCTGAGCTATCTGTCGCACAAGGTTTTCAAGGACAGCCTGGTGTTTCCGGTGATGCTGATGCTGATCGGGCTCGGCGTCGTCTGGCTCGGGGTGCTCTGGCAGCGCCACGAAGGTGCGATCGACACGACGCTGCAACGCTGGCTACCGCCGCGGTTGCGCACGATGCGGGGCAACCGGTAACTTTGGGTCTGTCTTCGAGGTTTGCATGGTGTTTCATCGCGCTCGAACGGTCCAGCCGGCCGGCGCGTCGGTAGCGTGCCGGCGGCGCGTGCACCTGCACGACGCCGGTACGGTGTACCGGGGCCCCGCGCGACGTACCACATGGGCCGTTCCAGCGCGACCGAAGGTAACCCGATCCCGGCCGACCGCGGCGTCGGGCACCGTGTCCGTACCGAGTGGTACGGCCAGCGGCGACCTCCTGGCGGATCGGCGCGGCCTCATGGCATAAAGCGCCATGCATACTTCGAAGACAGGCTCTAAGGCATTCGCAGGCCGGCATCGCGTCCTGGTTGCGGGCACCGGGCCTGCCGGCCTCGTCGCGGCGCTGGCGCTGGCGCGGACCGGGCTGGCGATCACGCTGGCGGGGCCCGGGCCCACCGCAACCGCCAAGGCGCCGGACGAGCGGACGACGGCGCTGTTTGGCGGCAGCGTCGAATTGCTGCGGCATCTTGGCCTGTGGCCGGAACTCGCCGGATGCGTGGCGCCGCTCACCGGTCTGCGGCTGATCGACGACACCGGAGCCTTGTTGCGGGCACCGGAATCGTTGTTCCACGCATCCGAAATCGGTGCCGGTGCCTTCGGCTACAACGTCGCCAATCGTGATCTGGTGGCGGCGCTGTGGGCGCGCATGTCGGCAACGGCGGACATCGAGCATCGCGAAGCCGCAGTAGCGCGTCTGCAGATTGATCCGGATGGCATCTCGGCGGTGTTCACCGAGGGGCCGGATTGGTTCGGCGCCCTGGTCGTTGGCGCCGACGGGCGCAATTCGCTGTGTCGGCGCGCGGCGGGGATCGCGGAACGCCGCTGGAGCTACCCGCAAGTCGCGATCGCGACGCGCTTCACGCACAGCCGGCCACATGGCGGCGTCTCGACGGAGTTCCATCGTCGCGCCGGGCCGCTGACGACGGTGCCGATGCCCGGGAACCAGTCGAGCCTCGTTTGGGTCGAAACGCCGGACGAGGCGCGACGGCTGACGCACCTCGAGCCTGAAGCCTTTTCCCACGCCCTCGAGGACCGCCTGCAAGGACTGCTCGGCAGCGTCGGCCGGGTGGGCCCGCGAGCAGCGTTTCCGCTCGCCGGGCTCTCGGCCGACCCCGTCGCTCGCGCCCGCACCATTCTCGTCGGCGAGGCGGCGCACGTGCTGCCGCCGATCGGCGCGCAAGGCCTCAATCTCGGGTTCCGGGATGCCGCCTGGGTGGCGGAGATCGTCGGGGCGGCCCATCGTGAGAGCCGCGACATCGGCGGCAACGACGTGCTCGACGCCTACATCGCCGCACGGCGCCTCGATGTCTGGTCGCGTGGATTGGCGGTCGATCTGCTCAATCGCTCGCTGATCGCCGATCTGCTGCCGCTCGACCTCGCGCGTGGCGCCGGCGTTGTAGCGCTGGGGGCCATTCCGGTGCTCAGACGACGGGTGATGCGCGAGGGCCGGAGCCCCGGCGGTGCGGTGCCCGCCCTTTTGCGCCCAGCGGTTGCGGCGCCATGAACAGGCAATTCGCATCTGCGGCAGCGTGGCGGCTTGACCGGTTGGACGGGCGGTTGCATGCGGAACTGGCGCTGATGCGTGGGCACGCGTCGACAGGCGTGCAAGCAACGGCACCCGCCACGAGGTCGGGGCACCCGTCGGGACACCTGTAACGACAAGTGCGCCGTGCGTTCTGCATGTCGTTCTGGATATCCAGGCTGGCTGGATATCCAGGCTGGCTGGATATCGAGGCTGGCCGCAAACGAGATGCAGCACTTATCTTGATTGAGCACTCAATCGTTGCGGGAACCCTCAGCCCCCGCCACCTGAACGCACGAGGCTTCACCCGAAGATGTGGTCACTGCTGATCGACCTGCGCCACCGGCTCGAGTACGCGGCACTCCGGGTGCTGATCGGGCTCGTGCGCGCGATGTCGATCGACACGGCTGCCGCCATTTCCGGGCGCATCTGGCGGGTCGTCGCGCCGCGCTTGCGCCGGCATCGGCGGGCGCTGGAAAATCTGGCCATCGCCTACCCCGAGAAGACGCCTGAATGGCGCGAGGCGATTGCCCGCGACATGTGGGAAAACCTCGGACGGGTCATGGCCGAGACCATGCAAATCGATCGCATCGTCGCAGATCCCTCCCGCATCGAGATCGTCAGCCCGACGTTCGCGCGCTATAAAGATAAACTCGGCCCCGTGGTCGGTGCGTCGCTCCATATGGGCAATTGGGAACTCGCTATCTGGCCTCTGGTCATTGCTGGCGCGACTCCGGCGGCAGTCTATCGCACGGTCAATAATCCGTATGTCGACGCGTATCTGCGCCGTCAGCGACGAAGCTTGTACCCGGGTGGGTTGTTCGGCAAAGGCACGCTCGATGATCGGATGAAGGCCATCCGTCACATGACCGATTATGTGCGCATTGGCGGACGGCTCGGCATCGTCTCCGATCTGCACGACGCCAAGGGCATGCCGGTGCCGTTCTTCGGCAAAGCCGCGCCGACGACACTCGCCCCCGCTTTGATCGCACGGCGTACAGGCGCTCGGATCTGGGCCGCGCGGTGTCTGCGTATCGGCACATCGAGCCGTTTTCAAATCGAGCTCAGGGAAGTGAAAGTTCCACGCACGACCAATCAGGGGGCGGACATCCAGGCGGCGACGACTGCCTTGCAGGCCCAGTTCGAGGCCTGGATCCGTGAAGCGCCGGAACAGTGGATGTGGTCGAACCGCCGCTGGAGCTGAGTTTGGCCGAGACACGGACCGGTGGCGCGACGACCGACGATCCGCTATGCGCGGCGCATAATCCGCACCCGAGACGTCACCCATGACCGATGCCGCTGCAGCTTTGACGACCGGATTTGTGCCGGCGACGCACGCGCACTGGCGGGCGCTGGTCGACAAAGTCCTGAAGGGTGGCGATTTCGATAAGAGGTTGGTCCACACGACCGCCGACGGCATGTCGATCCGACCATTGTACGTCAAGGACGACACCGGCACGATCGCCCGCGTGCCGACGGCGACCGAGGCGCGCGGCCGCTGGGACATTCGTCAGCTGCACGTCGACTGCGATGCCACGCGGATCAACGCCGCCATTCTCGAAGACCTGGTTGGCGGTGTGTCGTCAATCGCCCTGCAGATCGCGGCACCAGGGTGGTTCGGCCTCGACTATCGTGAGGCGGCATTGGAGCGGGCATTGGCCGGGGTCGAACTCGACGTTTGCCCCGTTTCGCTGGTCGCCGGCGAGTACACGCCGGATGCGGCAGGTGGCCTGATGGCGTTGTGGCGCAAGGCTGCGATCGAGCCATCGCGCTGTGTCGGCGCCTTCGACTATGATCCACTCGGCACATTGGCTGCGACCGGGGCGCTGTATCATGCGCTGGACAAGACGATGGCGATCGCGGCCGACCTGGTGCGCGTCGCAGAACCGTTCCCCCACGTGTCGGCGCTGCTGGCCGATGGCGCGGTCTGGCATGACGGCGGCGCGACCGAAGGCCAAGAGATCGCGCTCATTCTGGCGACCGTCGTCGCTTATGTGCGCGGCGCCGAAGCAGCGGGGCTCGCCCCGGACGTCGTGTGGCCGAGCATCGCAGCGCGCGTCGCCGTCGACACCGATCAGTTCGTCGGCATGGCAAAAATTCGCGCGTTGCGCGTGTGTCTGGCGCGCGTCGCCGCGGCGTGCGGCATTGCGGACGGCGCCATGCGCGTCAGCGCGATCACGTCACGCCGCATGACGACGCGACGAGATCCGTGGGTCAACATGCTGCGAGGCACGATGGCGTGTGCCGTGGCCAGCATGGGTGGCGCGGATTCGATCACGGTCTTGCCGTTCAATTGGGTTGTCGGTCGACCGGATGCCTTCGCACGACGCATGGCCCGCAACACACAGCTCGTCCTGCAGGAGGAATCGGCCCTCGGACGCGTCGCCGATCCGGCTGGTGGAAGTTGGTATGTCGAAACTCTGACGCACGATCTTGCGGCTGCCGCGTGGGCTACGTTTCAGGACCTCGAGCGCGGCGGCGGGCTCGGCCGCATGCTGCTCGACGGCCATGTGCAGACAATGCTGGCGTCGGCACGGGACACGCGGCGCGGCCTTGTCGCACGCGGAAAACTCGAGCTCACGGGAACGTCGGCATTTCCAAAACTCGGCACCGACGGTGTGATCGCCGATCCGTGGCCGAGTGCCACGCCATCGACTGATCTGACGGGCGAGCGCGTGACCCCGCTCGTTGTCGAGCGCATGGCAGAGCCCTTCGAACAGCTGCGCGATCTGGCCGATGCGGCACATGCTGCCGGACGGCCGATGCGGGTGTTCCTCGCCACGCTCGGGCCGTTGGCAGTGCACGGCCCACGTGCGCAGTGGATGCGCAATTTCCTGGCGGCCGGTGGCATCGAGGCGGTTGGAGATCAACCCTTGCCAAACTCGACCGATGCCGGCCGCGCGTTTGCAGACAGCGGCTGTCGCATCGCTTGCCTCGTATCGTCGGATGCCGTCTACGCGGAGCTCGGCGAGGCGACCGCGAGCCTTCTTAAAACGGCAGGTGCGACAGCCGTTTTCGTTGCCGGCCGGCAGTCGAACGACGTCGGCGCTGGATTAAAGGCTGCAGGTGTGGACGACGCCATCGTCGCCGGCGGCGACATGATCGCGATGCTGTCGCACCTGCAGAGACTGCTCACACGATGATGCTGCCCGGACAAGGCGTCATCGCGCAGCCCGCTTGGCTAAAGCGGACGCGCACTGAGGCGACAGCTTCGCCTGATTGTCGGTGAAGCAGGCACGACGCTGTGCGCCTTTGAGGCCGGGGCACACGCTCTTGGCGTCTTCCGCGCACGCGCTCCGGTCTGCTTTGCGGGTCGAGGCGATTTCGGCGATCGTCTGCGCACAGGGAGCACTGAGTTTGCTCTGATTGTCCTGCAGGCAGCGCATTTTGGCCCCTCCGCCTTTGGCGACGCCCGCACAAAGTTGTTTTACATCGGCTTTGCAGGCAGCCAGTCGCCCGCCCTTCGCCTTCGCAGCCGACACCGCTGGAGGCGGTACGGTCGAGGCGGCCGGTGGTGTCGTGGACGGTCCTGGAGCCTCTGCCGCGCGCCGACGCACGGTGGCTGAGCACTCGGGTGACAGCTTGTCGATGTTGGCCTTGAGACAGGCAATGCGCTTGCCGCCACCGGCCTCTACGCCAGCGCAGTGGGCCAAGACATCGGCGCGACAGGCGGCCATGCCACGTACAGCGGGGCCACTTACAGACGGGCCACCACCAGCGGGGCCACCACCAGCGGGGCCACCACCAGCCGGTTGAGCGCCCGCGGCGGTTGCGAATAAGCCGAGTGCGATGGCGACGGCGGCTAAACGAAAGGACATGCGATGGACTCCTCGGGAGCGATGGGTCGTCCGGCATGTAACGTCGCCGATCATCGTTCTCCGTCGATTTGGTGACTGGCGTCGAACCTTTCAGTCGGCTGAGCCGTTATTGGCGCGCCATTTCGGCTCGACCAGCGCCATCGGCATCGACGCGCTGATCGTCACCGATCGAGATCGTCACTTTCGTCAACTTACCGCGGAACGCAAACGGCGCGGCGTAATGCGATACCGGACTACCTCGGTCGCGGCCAATGTCGAGACCGGACCATGAGATCAGCAAGCGGAAGATGTTGCTCGTGGTCATCTCACCGACGGGATGACCATCGATCATCAGCGTGCCGGTGCCGTTCTGGTCGACCCGGCGCATGTGAAATCCAAGCCGACAGGGGCCTGCGGGCACCGGACGTGTCGAGCGCACGATCTGGTGTGTGCCGCCGATGTTGAGGTCGTGCACGAGGTAGCCGTTTTCGATGAACAGGCTATAGCCGGACGTCATGTCACCGTGGGCGACGAGCACACCATCGCCAGTGGTCTCGCAGTCGGCTTCGATGAGGTAACTGCGGCTGCGCAGGTCGGGTGCGACGTCCGTCGGCAGATGCCCCATGCCGGCGTGCAGGACGAAGGTGTGGCGGCCACCTTGGACCCGTGCCGCCGTCTCCGCGAAGCGCGGGCCGAATCGATCGTCGAGCGGCAGAACCTGACAGCGTTCGGCTTCCTGCCACCAGCGCGCCATCATCGCCTGCAGGCGTTCGGGGTGAACCAGCGCCAGATCATGCTCTTCGGCAAAGTCTTGTTCGAGATGATAGAGTTCCCAGCGATCGTCGTCGAAGGGCGTGCCGGTCGGGTGGAAGGCCACGGCTTTCCAGCCGTCGAGCCACAGGCCGCGGTGGCCGAACATCTCGAAATATTGCGGTCGTGTGCGTGGTGCGGCTGTCGGGTCACCGAGGCTGGCTGCGAAGCTTTCGCCCTCCAACGGCATCTGCACAGTGCCGTGGATCATCTCGGGTGGCTGCAGGCCGAGCAAATCGAGCACGGTCGGTGTCAGGTCGGTCGCGTGGCAGAATGGATGGCGCACGGCGCCTCGGGCGGTAATGCCTTTGGGCCAACTGATCACGAGAGGATCGCGAATTCCGCCACCGTGGGTATTTTGCTTATAGCGCTTCAACGGTGTGTTCGATGCCATCGCCCAGCCGATCGGAAAATTGGAATGGGAATTGGGGCCGCCGATGTCGTCGATGCGCGCGATCTTGACCGGCAGCGGCTCGGGCACACCGTTGTAGGGGCCCATGGCGTTGACCATGCCGGCGACGTGGCCTTCCTGGCTGGCGCCATTGTCGGAGAGGACGAGCACCAGTGTGTTGTCGGCCTGACCGGACCTTTCGAGGAACGCCATGAGACGCGCCAAGTGTTGATCCGCGTGATCGAGCATGGCGGCATACGCACCTTGCAGCCGGCAATAGACGCGTTTCTGATCATTGCTGAGTGTCTCCCACGCGACGACCCCGTCATTGCGCGGCGGCAAATTGGTACCAGACGGCACGAGGCCCAATTCGATCTGGCGCGCGAGCCGCCGCTCACGTTCGACGTCCCATCCGTGCTGGAACAGCTGATCATATTTCAAGATCAGCTCGGCTGGCGCCTGATGCGGGGCGTGGCACGCGCCGAGCGCGATCCAGGTCAACCAGGGTGCTGAGGGCGCCCCGGCGATGTGGTCGGAGATAAATCGTATCGACTGATCGACGAGATCGGCTGTGAGGTGGTAGCCGGTGTCGTAGGTGCCGGGTGGATCGACATGACTGTTGTCGAGCACGAGTTCGGGCGCATATTGATCGGTTTCAGCGTCCATGAAGCCGTAATAGCGATCAAATCCACGTGCGAGTGGCCAGCCATCGAAAGGGCCTGTCGGGCCGGTCTCGAACACCGGTGTCACATGCCACTTACCGATCATGTAGTTGCGATACCCGTGCGGCCGTAGCATCTCCGCCAGCGTGCCAGCTTCGCGCGCGATCTTACCGCGGTAGCCGGGATAGCCGCTGTCGAAATTGGCGAGGCAACCCA
>JANOAW010000379.1:0-3116 GCA_031411355.1 Hyphomicrobiaceae bacterium
CCGACATAGAAAAACTGCGTGCCGACGTCCGGGTCGATATTGCTCAAGTGGCATCGAATCGATCCATTTTCTTCGCCATGGACCAGTTCAGGGACGAATCGCCGTTCATAACAGCCAAGGATGGAACGCCCATCAAGAACCCGCTGCGCGACAAGCGTGTGCGCCTCGCATTGTCGAAAGCTGTCAATCGCGAGGCGATCGTGGCGCGCGTGATGGAGCGCGCGGCGCTGCCGGCGTCTCAATATCTACCCGAAGGCTATTTCGGCATCGTGCCGGGCGCCAAACCTGTCGCCTACGATCCGGAAGGCGCGAAGAAACTCCTGACCGACGCCGGTTGGCCAAATGGCTTCAAACTCAAACTGCACGGCCCGAATGGGCGCTATACCAATGACGCGCGCATCATTGAAGTGGTGGCCCAAATGTTCACGCGTGTCGGCATCGAAACCGCCGTCGAGACTTTGCCGCCCGGTCCGTTTTTCCAGCGCGCGTCCCAAGGCGCAGCTGGCGGCGTTCCTGAGTTCTCCATGACGTTGCTTGGCTGGAGCCCGTCAACGGGCGAAAATAGCGGCGCCCTCAAACCGCAGCTCATGACGTTCGACCGCGACAAAGGCACCGGCACCGTCAACCGCGGCCGCTATTCGAACCCTGAATTCGACAAAGTGGTCGAAGAGGCGTTGCGCACCGTTGAAGACAAAAAGCGAGCCGATCTTTTGGCCAAAGCCACCCAGATGGTCATCGACGACACCGCCTGGATTCCACTGCACTACCAGATCAACACGTGGGCTTCGAAGAAAGGTATCGTCGTCGCGCCGCGCTCCGACGAGCAGACGTTGGCCATGGGAATCAAGCCGAAATGAACCTCGGTCGCGCAGCCGGGTTGGCCGTCATGACATCGCCGTTTCAACATCTACCGGCACATCTCGACGGGCTGGAGCAGTTAGCGTTGCGTGACGAGATCCGCGCCGTCATCGCTCGGGCGCCATTGTTCACGCCGACGATGCCGCGAACCGGCAAGCCTTTTTCGGTGCGCATGAGCAATTGCGGTCCATTGGGCTGGGTCTCGGATAAGGCGTGCGGCTACCGCTATCAGCCAGTCCACCCGGTGACGGGCGAACCGTGGCCGCCGATCCCCGAACGTCTCCTGACACTATGGCGCGATCTGAGTGGCTATCCAGAGCCGCCTCAGGCATGCCTCGTAAATTATTACACGTCCGGCGCAAAGATGGGCTCTCATCAGGATCGCGACGAGCAGGACTTCGACGCCCCCGTTCTGTCGGTCTCACTTGGAGACGAAGCCACGTTTCATGTCGGCGGCACGGATCGCAGCGCGCCGAAACAACGCATTTTATTGCGCTCGGGAGACGTCGTGTTACTCACCGGCCAGAGCCGCCTCGCCTATCACGGCATCGATCGCATTTTTGCCGGCACATCGAACTTGCTGCGCGACGGGGGCCGCTTGAACCTCACACTTCGACGCGTGACCCGCCCGACCTGACACGGCTCCCGCTGGATCATTCGCCCGAGCGTTTGGTGCCGTTCTTCTTATCTTCGAGATCTTTCCAGATCGTCTTGGCGTCGAAACGACCCTGGTCAGTCGTATCGGATGCTTTGGTGAAAAGATTGCCCTGAGCGACCTTTTTGTCCTCGGGGAAGTTCGGCTCGAAGTTCCCGGCTAAGTGGCGCTGCAGATCTGATTTGATGGCCGACGATTTCTTCTCGGTGCAATATCCATCTTCAGCCGCCAGCGAGCCTTTAATCTTGGCCGCGGTCATGTCGTACGATTTCGCGATCGCACCGAGCCGGGTCGCATCCGCGCCTTGCGCCTGTTCGAAGGCGATGTAATTTGCCTTGAGTCGGGCGCTATCGAAATTGAAACCACACTTCTCGGCCCGTGCGGAGGTCCAAGCGACTTGCACAGGTCGCGCCATCGGATCGGCTTTGCTGATACCGGGTGTTTCGCCGGACGCAGAAGCCGGAGCCTCGCCGAGAACTGAGGCGGTCGACAAGCCGGAGCCACCGGTTCCGCCGCCCCCACACCCTCCAAGGACCAGAAGAGCGGTCAACGATCCAGCCAAAAGCCGCGCGTCGAGCATATTCTTCCCCCAAGACCGATACGTGGCACTCTTTTGCGCTGAACGTCGGTCAGGGTCAACGCCTTGACTTTGCATCAACGTAGACAACTTTGGTAGAGTTCCGACCGAACCAGCAACACACGTGGCCGTGACCGCTAGGCAGCTTTGGCCGTGATGCGAGCCACGGCGGTACCGACCACACGGTTGTCGCCGCGCAGCATCAGGACCGCTCCGGCGATCAGGCCGCGGGCCAGAAAATTTTCGGCCACGACGACGCCGGCGTCGAGTGCCGTTTCGATCTGCTCGGTCGTCAGTTTGCCGATGTCACTGGTGACCAGCAGGCCGCCAAGATCAGTATCGGGGTCGATCTCGTTGGCGGCGATCCGCTCGATGGTCGCCCCCTCGACGTTGACGGCATTGGCAATCAAGGTTGCCGCCGCATCGGCCGCGCTGGCCGATTTGGCGAGGACAGTGACGCTATCGGCGATGCCAAGCGAGAAAGACCGCCCCTGCGCGCCCGACGTCGCGATGCCGGCGATCCCCATCTCGTGGGTCAGCACGACCCGGCCGTTCAGTTTCGGAATTTTTCCGCCGGTGAAGTCGCCAGCGACGCCGAACGTCAACGTGTGCCCAGGTGTCAGATGGAGCGCGATATCACCGCCGTCGTTGACGTAGGCTTTGTCGAGCGGGGCAGCTTTCAACATGATCTCGATCAGAGCGTCAGCGACCGAACCAGCCACAGCCGCCATCGGTGTGATATAGACGCCGGCGAACGGTTCGCAGGCCATCACCATCCGCTTGGCGATGGAGCCTTTGACTTTGGGCGCCTTTGCCATCGGCTTGCGCAATTCTTTGAGTTCGTCGGCGAGCGTCGGCAAAATTTGCGGAAATGCTCGTGTTGCGGCCCGGGTCGCCGCGCGCACGGCATCCGGTGTTCCCCAGGCCTTGAGCACGATGTCGATCGGCCCGTGGTGGAGGTGTGTCCGCTCACCCGCGAGTTTGTTGATGGTCGGCGGTTGCCACATGCGGCGCTCCTCCAAGACC
>JANOAW010000380.1:0-3105 GCA_031411355.1 Hyphomicrobiaceae bacterium
AAGAACTCAACCCGCGCATCGTCTACGCCTCGGTCAAGGGCTTCGGGCCGGGCCCGTTCGAGGAATGCAAGGTCTATGAGAATGTTGCCCAGTGCACCGGTGGATCGGCCTCGACGACCGGTTTTCGCGACGGGCCGCCTCTCGTGACAGGCGCCCAGATCGGCGACAGCGGCACCGGCTTGCATCTGGCGCTCGGCATCACGGCGGCATTGTTCCAACGCACGACGAGCGGCAAAGGCCAGCGTGTCACCTGTTCGATGCAGGACGGCGTGTTGAATCTCGCACGCGTCAAGCTGCGCGACCAGCAACGCCTGGCACATGGTCCGCTGACGGAATACAGCCAATACGGCGAAGGTATCCCGTTCGGTGACGCGACCCCGCGGGCAGGCAATGATTCAGGTGGCGGGCAACCAGGCCGGATTCTCAAATGCAAGGGCTGGGAAACCGACCCGAACGCCTACATCTACTTCATCACGCAGGCACCTGTCTGGGCCGCCATCTGCGACGTCATCGGCGAACCCACGTGGAAGACCGATCCGGCCTTTGCCACGCCGAAAGCACGCCTGCCAAAGCTCAACGCCATCTTTTCGCGCATTGAACAGTGGACCATGACCAAGACCAAATTCGAGGCCATGGATATTCTCAACAAGGACGATATTCCCTGCGGCCCGATCCTGTCGATGAAGGAGCTGGCCGACGATCAATCGTTGCGTGCGACCGGCACCGTGGTCGAAGTGGACCATCCCAAACGCGGTAAATATCTCTCGGTCGGCAACCCCATCAAGATGTCCGACAGCCCAACGGTGGTCGAACGTTCGCCGCTGCTGGGTGAGCATACGGATGAGATCTTGGCGAGCCTCGGCTATTGCGACGTTGAGATTGCCGCGCTGGCTGCTTCAGGAGCCACAGCGGTAGTTGTGAAGAAGTCGGCGGCTTGAGGGAGTTCAATTCGCATTGGGGCTAAGAGATACATGACCGGTGCACAGTCTCGATCGAATATCCTCCAAGCCGACGAATATCTTCTTGGCGAGGAATACGCGTCGGTGCGTCATGAGTTCATGAACGGCCATGCCTATGCGATGGCCGGCGCGAGTGAGGGACACAACACCATCAAGCTCAACGTGGCCGGCGCCCTGAATTCTGCCATCGATGCTCGCTGTCGTGTTTTTGACGGCGACATGAAGTTGCGCATCGAGCAGGGTGACGAACAAAGATTTTATTATCCAGACGTGTTCGTGTCTTGTGGGCCATCAGATCGCACGTCTCAGTTTCGTGACAACGCAGTCCTGGTCATCGAAATTCTGTCGCAATCGACGGTTCGTTATGATCGGTTCGAAAAATTCCTCGCCTACCAGATGCTGCCGAGCGTTTTGGAGTACGTGTTGATTGAGCAAGATGCCCCGCAGATTGAAGTCTTTCGTCGAAGGACGAATTGGCAGCGTGAGACGTTCAAGATCGGGGACACAGTGAACTTTGAAAGTGTCGGTCACGCGATGACCGTTGAGCAGATCTATCGTCGTGTCTTCGATTGACCCGACCGAGCCTTAACAGGAAACACCACATGCGCATCGTCGTTCACGGACAGGACGCTTTCGGCAAGGCGGTTCTCGAAAAACTGCTGGAGCGGGGCGAAACTGTCGTCGCGGTCTGCTGCGCCCCGGACAAGCCGAACAAGGCGGAAGATCCGCTGAAGGCGTTGGCTCGCGAAAAGGGTTTGCCGCTGCATCAGCCGAAAAGCTGGAAGACGCCGGAAGCCTTGGAACTCATGAAGAGCTTCAACGCCGATGTCTGCCTGATGGCCTACGTGCTGCTGTTCATTCCACAGCCCGTGCTCGACGCGCCGCGGCTCGGCACGTTCCAGTATCACCCCTCGCTGCTGCCGGCGCACCGCGGTCCCTCGTCCATCAACTGGCCCATCGCTCAGGGTAAAGCGCAGACCGGCCTGACCATCTTCTGGCCGGACGAAGGCCTGGATGAAGGCCCGGTTTTGCTTCAGAAGTCGGTCGCGATCGGACCCGACGACACGCTCGGCGATGTGTACTTCAAGAAGCTGTTTCCGATGGGCGTCGACGCCATGATGGAGAGCCTCGACCTCGTCAAGGCTGGCGTGAAACTGCGTCACAAGCAGACCCTGGCCGACGGCTCGTACGAGAGCTGGTTCAAGAAGGACGTAGCTGAAATCGATTGGTCGAAACCGGTCGCCGACGTCTACAATACAATTCGCGCGGCCAATCCGGCGCCCGGCGCGTGGTCCACGATCAAGGGCGTCAAACTCGACATCTTCGACAGCGCAAGCGTCAGCGGCAGCGGCGCGCCCGGCACGATCCTGTCGATTGATGCCACCAGCTTGCTGGTTGCCGCCAAGGACGGCGCGATCCTGGTCAAGCGCGTGAAGGCGCCAGATGGCAAGAAGATCGCCGCGGCCGAATGGGCTGGCAGCGCCGGTGTGAAAGCGGGCGATAGTTTCGATCCGCCGACGCCGAAAGCATAACGGGCTCTCTCAACGTCGTCATGCCGGCGCAGCCCAACGCCCAAGACACGTTGCGCCGCATTGAACTTGCCGTCGCTCCCGGCCTTCGCCGGTGTGACTGCGAATAACTTGAATGATGGGTGATCGTCAGCGGCAGAGTCTCGCCGGCGCTTGCTTCAACCAGACGTCCTGTTGCGGCGGTCACAGAGTTCGACCGTTGCGGCATGTCCAACAGGAAAACGCATCAAAATGTCCGTGAAATCAGATATCGAAATCGCCCGCGAGGCCAAGAAGCGGCCCATCCAGGAGATCGGGGCAAAGATTGGTATTCCAACGGAGCATCTGCTGCCCTACGGCCACGACAAGGCCAAGATCTCCGAGAGCTTCATCAAGAGCCTCGACGGCAAGAAGGACGGCAAGCTGATCCTCGTCACGGCGATCAATCCGACGCCGGCCGGCGAAGGTAAGACGACCACCACCGTTGGATTGGGTGACGGTCTCAATCGCATCGGCAAGAAGACCGCGATCTGCCTGCGTGAACCGAGCCTTGGCCCGTGCTTTGGCGTCAAGGGCGGTGCGGCGGGCGGCGGCTATGCCCAGGTCGTGCCGATGGAAGACATCAACCTGCATTTCAC
>JANOAW010000381.1:0-3913 GCA_031411355.1 Hyphomicrobiaceae bacterium
ATGGCGGGCTGCAACTGGCTTCGACAGGAGAGCGCGGGCGGCCAGCACCTCGCCATCGACGAGCATCGATCGAGCCTCGGCGACAATCTCGTCATCGACCGATTTGCCAACGGGAACAGACCGGACCGCCAAGATGTCGACCCGTGCATCAGCCGACGAGCGTGCGTCGACGAAAGACGAAATCGGACTCGACGCCGACGTCGCGTCCATCGCCGTCATGTGCGGAATTCCAGGTCGTTGCCACCAAACGGCAACAGGTATCAAAAGCACCAGACCGGCGGCGAGCCCGAGGAGGCCTGCGACAAATTCGGGTCGAAGGGGTGCTCCTACACGTCGCTCCGGTGGCGCTGGCTCCGGCAAGGCGTACCAACCTGCTGGCAGCTTTCCGTCTGGGGCGAGAGCGTGGGTATGACCGATTTCGAGGTCGATCTCACCGTTGGCCGCGCGGTCGACGAAATCTCGCAGCTGATCGAACTGGCTATCACCGGAGATCGTCGCCGGGCCGTCACCGGCGTCATGAGTGGCGGCAGAGGGTTGAACGCTCATGCGGCCCTCCGATCGTTTGAAAAACGAGCGAACCATGGCGTCAAGCTACCCGTGGTTCGACGAGCTTTGGCGTGTGTCAGCACGATTACTTTCCCCTGACAGTCACGGTCACCGGTCACCCGAGCCACTGCGGACGAAGCGGAGTCCCCGATACAGAGCGATCGATGATCGCCTGCGCGAAACCGGCTTTACGTTCTTTCCCCGGAACCTCCCCCGGAACGCAACAAAGCCGGCCATGCTTACGCCATGACCAGCCAATTCAGAGCAGAATTATGACAGGAAAGAGCCGTGCTTGCGGCACGACTCGGCCCTGCGGAGGCGACGTCCAAAGATCGTCGGTGGTCGAACTCGCGTCGGCTCAAGCCGCCGGTGCGTCAAGGTCGAGCGTCGTGCGCAGTTCACCCGTCGCGCGGCGCGACCGGCCTTCGAAATGAGCGCCGACGGCGATGGTCAGGCGCTGGTGATGCACGTCACCTTCGACATGCGACGAACCGTCTAGCATCACTTCACGGCCACGGATCTGGCCAGAAACGGTGCCCTTCACGACGACTTGCTCGGCGGCGATCGTGCCGGTCAGGCGACCGGTTTCACCGATGATCACCTGGGTTCCCTGAACGTCGCCGTCGACGCGACCGTCGATTTCGAGCACGCCCGCGGAAATGATTTTAATTCCGTGTCCGATGATCGTGAGGTCGTTGCCGATGACCGAGCGCGGTGCTGCGCCCGTAGCGGACGACACGACGACCGGACGGGTCGACGGTTGCGGCAAGGAATCGACGGCAGTCAGAACTGGTCGCGGCTCAGGGAGGCCCTGAGAAACTGTCTTGGAATCTTGGATGGGTGGGCGTGCGAACATGCGGGGCCTCGCGCGAGGAAAGGGGTGTGATTCGACGCACAACTGTTCCGTAGTTCACGCCAGAGCGAGCGATTCCTGTCAAGGCAATCGCGAAAAAAGCTCGGCGCGGTGCGTCGTGTACGCGGCACAGATGCATCTAGATGCACCACTGCAGTTCCGTTTTGGTTAATGCTGCGCTACACGATGTCTCAAATCGATCCACCACGGACTGATTTCAAGGAGCTCAGATGTCACTTCGCGCAGCCACCGCAACAATCGGGGCATTATTTTTGTTGGCGGGTCAGGCCGGAGCCCAACAACCGTGCCCGGGCAACACCGCTGCTCTCGGGGTCGGTCGCGTCGTAGAAATCGACACAACTGGCGGTCCCGGCTTCGGTTTTGAACACTACAAGGCTCACGATTTCCTACAGATGAAAGAAGTCGTGTTGACGTTCGACGACGGTCCACAGAAGTTTCACACGGAAGCGACGCTAGCGGCGCTGCAATCCCATTGCAGCAAGGCCATCTTCTTTTCGGTCGGCAAGCAGGCGCTATTCTTCCCCGAAATCATCCGCAAGGTCGCGGCCGAAGGCCACACCGTCGGAACACATACGTTCAACCACTACGATTTGCGCCGGAAGGCTGTGGGACCCGCCGCCATTGATGAGATCGAGCGCGGTATCAGTGCCGTGCGGCGCGCAGCCGGCGTGCCGATTGCACCGTTCTTCCGTTACCCCGCGTTGGCCGACAGCCCTGAAACCTTGAAATATCTGCAAGGGCGCAACATCGCCGTGTTCTCGACCGACATCGACAGTTTCGATTTCAAGATCCGGTCCGCCGAAAAAACCGTGCAAGCGGTGATGAGCAAACTGGAGAAAAAGGGCAAAGGCATCGTTCTTCTGCATGACGTCGTCGCGACCACCGGCAAGGCTGCGCCCGACCTGCTCAAAGCGCTGAAGGACGGCGGCTACAAAGTCGTGCACATGAAGGCCAAAGGCGAAGTCAAAACGCTGGCCGAATTCGATGCCTTGATCGAGAAGGACGTGAAAGGTCTGTCACCGGCCGGGAGCGATCGTCCGACTGCGTCGGTCGTACGCACCGTCGAGGAGCCTAAAGCCGTCGCTGCGCCGAGCAATCTGGCGACACCGCCGGCCAAGAAGCCGTGAGTAAACTGCCCACTTTTAAGAAATACGGGTAGGCGGGCGGTCGGTCCGCCACCCGGGCCGATTGTTTCGACTTCGCATCTGCTACGACGCGGCTGATCATTCGGCTGCCCGCTTCATTTCAGCGACATACGTCGCATGCACCAACACCACGGCCTCTTCGATTGCACGTGAATCGAGATGGTCTTTGTGGATGGCGACAACTGCGCCGGCTCGCGTCAATTCAGCGGCACGGCGCGGATTGAGCATGCCCGATACGATCACGATGGGCCCTTCGTAGTTGCAGCGGCGCAGAAACGGAATCGTCTCGGCTGCGTTGTCCTTGGGCTTCAAGTGATCGTCCAGGAACACGATGTCGGGCCTGCGCTCGATGACTGCGTCGAGCGCCTTGCCGAGGGTGGTCGCCGTGCGCATCTGCACCTCGTAGCCGAACAATGAGCGCAGCGTGCCGAGCATACGCTTGGCGTCGAGCGCGTCGTCTTCGACAATCAAGATGTCGTTGAATTTGGGTAGCGACAGTCGCGCTTTAGCGAGCGCACTTTTCTCTTCAAGATGCCGCCCCCCCGGGCTCGTCGGCCCCAACCCTGGTTTGTTGGCCGGCATGCGTCTCCTCCTGTCCCGAAACCATGCCCCGACACTGCCATCGACTGCTATTCCATCAGGCTCAACTCATCGAGCCACGCAAGCATGTTCGCAGTATGCTGACGTCATTGCCACAACCTTGCCGCGCCGCGAACGCCGCTCGCATCGCCCCACCGTGGCGCGCGGATGTCGGGAGCCGCGTGATCGGTGAACATCCAGTAGCTCATCGCTCGCGGCACTTCTGTGTAAAGATGCGGCAAATTGGATAACCCACCGCCGAGGACGATGACCTCGGGATCGAGAATATTGGTTATCAGAGCCAGCCCACGCGCCAGGCGATCGACATGGCGATCGATGGTTGCGCCGGCCGCCGCGTCGCCCGCCTCCGCTCGTGCAGCGATCGCCTCCGCGCTCAGGCGCGTACCTGTGACACGGGCATGATCGTTGGCAATCGCTGTGCCCGACACCCACGTCTCAAGGCATCCTTGTCGTCCGCACCAGCATGTCGGTCCCGGATGTTCGTCCGGTCGAGCCCACGGCAGAGGGACGTGCCCCCATTCCCCCGCAATCCCGTGCGGGCCGTCGACAAGACGTCCGCGCACGACTAAGCCGCCGCCGCAGCCCGTGCCCGCGATGACGCCGAACACACTCGACGCCCCAGCGGCTGCCCCGTCGTGGGCCTCTGACAGCGCGAAACAATTGGCGTCGTTCGACAATTTCACCGGCCGCCCGACAGCGTCGACCAGATCACGATCGAACGGCTTGCCGTTCAACCATGTGGAATTGC
>JANOAW010000382.1:0-1889 GCA_031411355.1 Hyphomicrobiaceae bacterium
CTCGCCCTCGGCCTCGCCGCCGCCGCATCCATTGGTGCAACCGCCATGCAGGGCTTGCATGCTCAGACAAAGCCGAAGGCGTATTATGTCAGCGAAAGCGAAGTCATCGACGCCGCCGCAGGCGCCACCTTTGTGCCGGCCGCGCGCGCTGTGATCACGGCCGGCGGTGGCCGCCTGTTCCGCACCGGCGGTGGGCGCATCATCGGCCTAGAAGGTGCTGCGCCGAAACGCGTCGTGATCATCGAATGGGACAGCGTCGAGGCGGCCGAGTCGTTCTTCAAATCCAAGGCCTGGACCGACCTCGCGCCCCTGGAAGCCAAGGCCCATAAAACTATCCGCAAGTACATCGTCGAAGCGCTCAACTGAAGTCATTCAGGTGTCTGACCTCGGTCAGACACCAAACAGCACTCGAAACGCTCGCACGCCTGAGCGTCGGTTTGGCAGCCCAACCAGGCGACTGGACTCTCTCGCGGATCGTGCTGGTCCATAGATAGAGGTCCACAAAGTGACAGAAAGCCACTCGCGTTCAAATCTTGAACAGGCGATCCAGCCGCGCCCGCCAATACTCGGCATCTGAACGCTTCTCGTAACGCCCCAAGGCCAGTGGTAAATGGCCAGTCCACTGCACGCGAATCTCGTAGACATCGCTGTCCATTTCACGATCGATCGATTTGATGACAGGGTGGTGCAGTGAGTTGAAGGTGGTGTCTATCGGACGCAACAGCCCCAGTCTGTCACGCACACGTCCGTGCACGCGCCTCGTTTCAGCATCAAACTTGAGATTCTGCGGCCGAATACATCCATAGCCGAGTAGCCCCGCGGAAATACCGAGTGCAGCGAATAACAGCAATGACAGTAGGCCCGCAACCTTGCCGCCATGCCAAGGCCAATTCCATATTTTCGCAAAGAAAGAAGCCGTAACGAGGAGGAACACGAAACTGAAGAATAGGATAATGAAACCGATCCAAGGTGCGGTAGTTTCGCGATAAACGATACTTTGCCGATCCTCGGAGAAACAATCCTGCAGAGAGGTTTTCATGAGCCTTGATGAGATTGCAGCGCATGTCGGCGCTGGTCCGGGTGCCATTTCGAGGGACCGCGCGATCAGATCGCATGCCCTGAAGATCGAGCCGTCGCCGATGGCTACACAATAGCATGCCTTGATCGTGTCAATCGATCATGAAGGCACCCGGTTGCTCGGAGTTCCTGGCCGCCTTCGGCATATCGGACGCATGGTGAATGACCGGAGGTCAGACACCGCGTCTTACCAAACAGCATCTCACACCTGGAAACACCCTCCCATGAACCGCCGCACATCACTCGCCGTCAGCATGCTCGCGCTCCTGAGCGTCGGCGTGGCAGCTCCCGCTTCGGCGCAGGGCGTCAAAGACCAACTGGTCGGCGCCTGGACGCTCGCGTCCGGCACGGAGAATTTCTCCGACGGCAAGAAGATGACACCGTGGGCGACGGGAAGCCTGATCCTCACGCCGACAGGGCAGTTTTCTCAGTTCCTGATCGGTAGCGAGCGCGCCAAAACCAGCCCGAGCGTACGCACCCCCGCAGGGCCAGCCGTCGCGTATTATGGCACTTATAGCGTCGACGAGGCGGCCGGTATCCTCACGTTGAAAGTCGAATCCGGCGTCACGCCCGTGCTCGAAGGCTCGACCCGGCCCGTGAAATTCAGCCTCAAAGGCGATACTCTCACGTTGATCACGCCCGAGGTCAAAACGCCGGAAGGTCCGATGGTGCCGACCAACGAATGGAAACGGACGAAGTAAGGATGGCCGCACCACGCGCCACTACTCTCATTGTCCTGAATTTCGGCGCGCGCGACTTAACGTACTGGACATCAGCCACCTGTGTTTGCCGATCATCAACGCGCGCACTTT
>JANOAW010000383.1:0-5265 GCA_031411355.1 Hyphomicrobiaceae bacterium
CCGCCTGCGCCATCTCGGCGGGCAAGCCGATGTTGATGAGATCACCCGTCACGGCGATATGGTCGGGTGCCTGCGCCTGAATGTCGGCGACGATTCGATCGAGCGTCTCGCGACGAAAAGCGCCGCGACGCGTCCGTCGCCAGTTGGCGAAGCCGAGTGCCCGCTTGGCATTCCAATACCGTGGCGTGAAACCGGTGACCGGTCCGAGATGCACATCTGAGAGATGCGCGATGGTGACGGTCGTCATCGAAAGGCCTCGTCGGAGAAAAATCGCACGGCGGCGCGCACGACATTCGGCATCACCACGATTCGCTCGTGACCGAGGCCTTTGGTCGACATCAATTTCGCATGACCGCGCGCACCGGCGACCAGCGCTTCAGCCTCTGAAAACGGTACGCGCTCGTCGTCTGTATCGTGCACCACCAATACGGGCCTGGCCACCCCGCCGAGCATGTCGCCGATATTGATCGCCTCGATCGGACGTCCGGCAGCCCTGGTGACCTCGTCGCCGAGGCGCCGCTGCATCGCGTCGGAAAAGTCGAAACCAGCGCCGAAATCGCGGGCCGCCTTTGAAATAGAATGTGGCGACGCGATCAGCACCAGTTTGTCGACGGACGTCTTGCGATGAATCGGTGATCCGCCTTCGACGGCGAGAGCTGCCACAGCGCCCCCGAACGAGTGCGTGACCATGCCCGTGAACGGCCCGAGAGCGTCCGCGACAGCCAGGATCGCCAAAGCCCCGATCGGCATGTTGAGCATGCGCCCACTCGAGCGACCGTGCGCGGGCAGATCGACGGCGACCACATCGAACCCCGCATCGCGCAACGGCTTGACGAACAGCGCCATGACGACACTTTCCGCAGTCCAACCATGTACCAGCAGCACTCGCCCACGACGCGCCGACTTGGTCGTGCGCCAGAGGTACGATTGAACGGTGCCGCTCGCGGTCGAGATGGTGTGCGCTTCCGCTTCATCACGCAGGGGGCCGAGTTTCTCGGTCAGGCGGCTGCGGGCGGCGTCGTGGCGAGCGACCCGCGGTGGCAGGCAGAACGCCACATACGCCAACTTGCCCGCAAGTGTCGGCGCGATGCGGCCGCCGACCCGAAATCCCCAGGAACCGATGCGTTGCACGAAGCTCATCACAGCCGTTTAACCGGCGTTTGCGACCGGCGCGAGGGGCCGGAGTGCCGCGTCAGGCCGTTCACTCGAATTTTGGATCTTTGCGCGCCTTGCGCGCTGGCACGGCGCCGGATTTGACGTCCTTGGCTTTCGCGACGGGCGAACGACCGGCCGGCAACGGTTTCTTCGGCACCGCAGCCGCCGCTCGTGCTCCCCGCGCCGCCGCGATCGCGCCGGGTGGGGTCGCCTCGAGGCGCGCCTGCAGTTCACGCAGAAAACGACGTATACGGCTCGCATTGGCGCCGAAATCATGTCGGCCATAACGTGATGCCGATCGTACGTCGACGCGCGCCTCTGCATCACTCCCGGTTACGCGGATGACGATGTCGTCGACGAAGCCGAGCATCATCGTGCGCTCGGTGGCCTCGATGATGCCGGGCTTGCGGGGCGCCGGCGCCTCCTCAGACAGCACTTTCCAACCGAGTCCTTTGCGCCCCGAGACGACCCGTCGCGCCAGGTCGAATACCTCGTCCGCCGGGCGATCGACCACCACCAGCGAGCGCAGGTCGGCATAAGCAGTCGCCTGAAGTCGGGCGACGCGCTCCCCGCCATAGGCCGGTGAATTTGCCCCCGTGCCGGTCCCACGGGCGATAGCAAGCTGTTGGAAACGCGGCGGATTGGCCGTGTCGGTTGTGATGTCGTTGATCGGCGGCAGAGCCAGGTACGTCGGCAACTGCGCCAGAGGTGCGAGCCACAACACGCCCGCGGCGACCATGCCTGCGGCCATCCGGCCCGCCCCAGAGCGTCCTCTGATCCAGATCGAGGTTCCGGCGGCGAGCCCGAGCACCAAGGCGAGTGCAGAAATGGCAAAGCCTACGCCGGCGAGCGCCAGGCCGACGGGCGTGGTCAATTGGCCGAACCGATGCAGCACCAGCGCCACGACCACCAACGAGAGAGCAAACAGGCCGAATCTTCGGCACCAGAGCGCCATCGGCTCGGAAATGGTCGTCGTGCGGATCATGGCGGCCTTCTGTTGTGCCCGAGATATCAGCGTCTCGGCTGATGCGCCAGCGAACGAACGTCACGGCTGACGGAAAAACGCAGCGCCCGCCCGTCTATGTTTTTATAACCATGGTCCCCCAACGTCTGGTTCCAGCCATAGGAGTGCGCTAGACCGGGCTTGCCGAAGCCGACATGAGATCGCCATCGCCACGTTGCATGCTCGACGGCTTCTCTCGGAAACGCGGTACCATGTTCAAAACAGCTTGCTCGTTTCTGATCACGACCCTGGCCGCGTGTTTCGTCGTAACCACAGCCGCCTCGGCGCTCGGGCCTGGACCATCGCGCAAAAAGAACGATCCGGTCGCCTATCAGGTTCTCCATCGGTGGGAGGCGGCGACGCCGCTATGGATCTGGCCGGCAGGTCACACCATTCAAGGATGTTTTTTGTCGGGCACCAACGTGCACAAGCGCCTGTTCGTCGAAGCCGCGCGCGAATGGATGCAGCATGCCAACATCATCTTCGATCTCGGCACGGCGCCGGCGTATCGGAGCTGCCCGAGCTTATCGCCCTATCCGCCCTTGCGCGTCGAAATCAAGCCGGGCGACAGCTCGTCGAAAGTCGGAACCACCGCCTTCGATCTGCTCGAGCTCGATCCGACCACCAATATTTCGCCCGTGCTTCCCGGCTCCAACCAGCCGATGTCCGACACGTATCTGCGCTCGGTAATGATGCACGAAATCGGTCATTTTCTCGGCCTTCGGCATGAGCATCAGCATCCCGAAAGCCAGTGCTACACCAATTTCGCCTGGGCGCGTCTGTGTACCCGCGTCGACAAGCTGCGTCAGGCCGACGACATTTCCCTGGTCGCGTTTACAGCGCTCAACCTGTTGCCACGCACAGCCAATACCGGGGCGTCGGCCATGCCCTACGATCCGCAGTCGATCATGCACTATAAATTTTCTGGCGCCGTTTTGAAAAACGGCCGAGGCGCCTGCTCGGGCGACGCACCCCTCGGCCTGTCACAAGGCGACCGCAGGCGCATCGCCATGTTGTATCCAAAATCGCGCCGCGATCAGGAAAAGCTCATCGAGGCCCAGGCTGCGACCGTATCCAAGCTGATCGCCGAGATTCCTGAACTCGCGCAATCGGGCGTCGATCGACTGGCCCGGGAGGCTGAACGGCTCGTCACACTCGGTCATCCCGATCTCGTCTTCCGCCTCATCGAGCGCTCGCATCCCGACATCCAGACGGCGCCGTTGACCGGTAGGGAGCGCCGCTCGCTGGAAGCGCTCGCCCTCGGCGACAGCGTCGAAATGGCCCGATTGTGCCGTCCGAACGGCTCGCTTGGCACATCCGATGGCCGTCTCGGTCAGTGACGGTACGGTGTACCTTCGTGCCTCACTGGGTCGGCGGTTTGGCGTTGGCTGCGAAACCTTTAGCCTGCATCGCAGCCGTCATCTCGTCGAGCACCACGGGATCGTCGATCGTCGCCGGCATCTTCCAAGCGTCGCCGTCTGCAATCGCACGAATGGTGCCGCGCAGGATCTTGCCCGATCGGGTCTTCGGCAATCGCTTGACGGCTGTAACCGACTTGAAGGCGGCGACGGGACCGATGACGTCGCGCACATGCTTTACGACTTCGCTCTCGATCTCGGCGACGGCCCGGTTGACGCCCGCGTTGAGCACGATGAACCCGACCGCCTGCTGACCTTTCAAGTCATCGGCGATGCCGACCACGGCACATTCCGCGACGTCCTTGTGTTGGGCGACCACCTCTTCCATCTGCCCCGTCGACAACCGGTGACCGGCGACGTTGATGACATCGTCCGTACGCGCCATGACGTAGGCATAGCCGTCGGCATCCATGTAGCCGGCGTCAGAGGTCGTGTAATAACCGGGGAAGTCCGCGAGATAGCTTTTGCGAAACCGGGCGTCATTGCCCCACAGCGTCGGCAACGCGCCCGGCGGCAGCGGCAGCTTGACAGCCAGCGTCCCGGTTTCGCCAGCGGCGACCGGCTGCCCCTTTTCGTCGAGCACCTGCAGGTCATACCCCGGCATCGGCACCGTCGGTGACCCGTATTTGACCGGCAACGTGCCGAGCCCCACGGGATTGCCACAGATGGGCCAGCCGGTTTCAGTCTGCCACCAGTGATCCAACACCGGCACTTTCAAATGCCGTTCGGCCCACTTGATGGTTTCCGGATCGGCGCGCTCGCCGGCAAGAAACAGCGTGCGGAAGTGCGACAGATCATATTTCGGTATGAACGATCCCTCCGGATCTTCCTTCTTGATGGCGCGAAACGCCGTCGGCGCCGTGAACAACGCAGCCACCTTATGTTCAGCGATGATGCGCCAAAACGTGCCCGCGTCCGGAGTGCCGACAGGCTTGCCTTCAAACATCAGCGACGTGCACCCCGCGAGCAACGGCGCATAGACGATGTAGCTGTGTCCGACGACCCAACCGACGTCGGAGGCGGCCCAGAACACATCGCCGGGCTTCATGCCGTAATGGTTTGGCATGGTCCAGGACAATGCCACCATGTGGCCGCCCGTGTCGCGTACGACACCCTTCGGCTGTCCGGTGGTGCCCGACGTGTAAAGAATATAGGCCGGGTCGGTGGCCTTGACGCTGGCACAGGCGGCGGTCAAGCCGATCGATTTGGCGGCAGCGACGCGAGCCGCCCAATCGTGATCGCGCCCCTCGATCAGCGTCGCGGTCGATTGATTTCGATGCAGCAAAAGCAGCGATTTCGGCTTGTGGGTCGATAACGCGATGGCCATGTCGAGCAGGGGCTTGTACTCGACCTTTCGGCCAGGCTCGATGCCGTGCGAGGCGGCCAGAATGGCGACCGGCGTGCAATCGTCGATGCGGGTCGCCAGTTCGGCTGCGGCAAAACCCCCGAACACGACCGAATGCACGGCGCCGATCCGGGCGCACGCGAGCATCGCCATCGCCGCTTCTGGGATCATGGGCATGTAGATGATGACACGGTCGCCATAGCCGACACCGAGTTCGGTCATTGTTTCACTGGCGCGATCGCCAGTCGGGCGAGTTCATCGCCTTCGACCTGACCGAGATCGCCGACCGCACCCGCTATCCTTTCCGCATCCAGTGCGAGCAATATCACCTCAGCCGGGCGCTG
>JANOAW010000384.1:0-3608 GCA_031411355.1 Hyphomicrobiaceae bacterium
AAGCACGGCTTCCTCGGCATGCTCATTTCAAAACAGCACGGCGGCCTTGGCTTCAGCCCGCAGGCTCAATCGATCATCCTCGGTAAAATCGCCTCCCGTTCGCCGGACGTGTGCACGCTGGTCATGGTGCCGAACTCGCTCGGACCGGGCGAGTTGATCGAGCGCTACGGCACAGACGAACAGAAGCACCATTATCTTCCGCGCCTCGCCCGTGGCGACGAGATTCCCTGTTTTTCGCTCACCGGCCCGACCTCGGGTTCGGACGCTGCAACCATGCGCGACATCGGCACGGTGGTGAAAGGCACTTGGAAAGGCGTCCCCGTCACGGGCATCAAGTTGTCCTGGGATAAGCGCTACATAACGCTTGGCCCGAATGCGACCCTCATCGGCCTTGCGTTCCGCATGTTCGATCCCGACAATCTGCTCGGCAAAGGCGACGATCTCGGCATTACGGTCGCATTGATTCCGGCCGATCATCCAGGCGTGCACATCGGCCGTCGCCATCTCCCCTCCGGCGCAGCGTTTCCCAACGGACCCAACTGGGGCCGCGACGTTTTCATTCCGATCGACTTTCTGATCGGCGGTGAAAAGATGGCCGGCCAAGGTTGGCGCATGCTGATGGAATGCTTGGCGGCTGGCCGTGCCATTTCGCTGCCGTCGTCCGCCACCGCCGCCGCCAAAGGTATGTTGCGCTTCACCACCGCCTACGCGCGCATCCGCAAGCAATTCGGCATTTCCGTCGGCAAGATGGAAGGCCTCGAAGAGCCGCTGACCCGCATGGTCGAAAACGCCTATGTGATCGAGAGCGCACGCGCCGTGACCGCCGCCATGGTCAGCCGGGGCGAGCGCCCGTCAGTCATATCGGCGCTGATGAAATATCAAACCACGGAGCGCATGCGCCAGTCCGTCAACGACGCCATGGACATCCACGGCGGTAAAGCCATCTGCGACGGACCGAGCAACTACGTTCAGGCCGCCTATCTGACCGTGCCGGTGGCGATCACGGTCGAGGGCGCCAACATCCTGACTCGATCTCTCATCACCTTCGCGCAAGGCGCCCTGCGCTCGCATCCGTATCTCTATAGCGAAGTCCAGGCTTGCCAGAATACCGACACCGCGGCGGGCAAAGCGGCGTTTGAAAAGGCCTTCCTCGGCCACGTCGCTTTCACTCTGTCGAACATCACCGGCGCCCTGTTCCACAATTTCACAGGCGGCATGTTCGGTCGTGTTCCCGAGCAGTCATACGGCACCGCCGATTGGTACCGCCAGCTCTGGCGTCAGTCGCGCAACTTCGCCCTCGTCTCCGACCTGACCGTTGCGGTTCTCGGCGGCGGCTTGAAGACCAAACAAAAGATCACCGGTCGACTGGCTGATTCTTTGTCCGAACTCTACATGCTGTCGTGCGTGCTCAAACGCTACGAAGACGACGGCAAACCCAACAACGATCGCCTGATCGTCTCGCTGGCGGCGCAGAATGCCCTGTACCGAAATCAGCAGGCGCTCCGCGGCGTGATCGACAATTTCCCCGTCGCACCGGTGCGCTGGTTGATGAACTGGTGCGTGTTTCCGTTGGGCGCGCGCTATCGTCCGGCTTCCGATCAGCTCGGCCACAAGATTGTGTCGATGGTTCTGGAGCCGGGTGAAGTTCGCGACCGCCTGACGCGCCACATGTATGTCTCGCGCGACGTCTCCGACCCGACCGGCCTGCTCGAGGTGACCTTGGAAAAGGTCGTCCGTGCCGAAGAAGCTGAAAAGAAACTCGACCGCGCGGTGCGTCACGGCACGATCAAGCGCTATCATGGCATCGATTGGATCGGTGACGCCTTGCGCAAGGACGTCATCACCGAGAGCGAAGCGCAGTTGTTGCGCGACGTCGAGGCTTTGACGGCCCGTGTCATTGCCGTCGATCACTTCGACCCTGCTGAGTTGCGCCCCAACTATATGGCGCCCGGCCACAACGCCCGTGCCGCCATGGTTATCGGCCGCGAAGCCGCGGAGTAGTATCGCGACGCGGCGCCGACTGATGCAGAGGTACTGCACCGATCGGCGCCGCAAACGTTGGCCGTCTCAATAACGTACCGCACCTGATCGACCGAAACGGTCGGCGATGGCAAGCGATTGCGCGTGATCTGGGTCCAGTGCGAGCGCCGCTCTCAGAGCGTCACGCGCCTCGTTCGTGCGCTTCAAGGCAAACAAAACCAGTGCACGATGCGAGTGGATATCGGCAGTACGCCGCACCTGCAACGTCGCATTCACATCCTGAAGTGCGAGGGTGAGATTGGTGGTCGTGTCGCGCTTGGACACGCTGGTGGCAGCCTTCTGAAGATATCCGTGACTGCGCATAAAAAGAATTAAAGCGTCTTTGGGGCACTTCGCGAGAATCACGTCGGCAGCCTTGACCGTTTCCTCATAGCGATCCGCAGCGACATGATCCGTAAGCGTAATCAAGATCGGCATCGCGATTTTACTCATTGTGCAAAGCGAGATTATCTGCCCCTTCGCAAATTCATCGAGATCGATTGCTCGTTGGGCGATCGTTTGGGCGTGTGGAGAGAAGGGGCATTTTTGCTGCAGGCCTTCTGCGGTTTCGCGGGCGGCAGCATACTCGCCATTGCTCGAAAATTTAGTGACGGAATCGAGTCGTGCGTCGAAATCTTTCATGCCGAACAGGCACGCGTCCGGATGTGCGGCTGTCGAGAATTTCGGCTCTGATTTTGCTGAATCCGACCGACCCGCCTGGGCCGTCATGGTGCTGGCGGTCAAAACGAGTGCGACAAGAGCAACGACGGCGCGCATGGCAGATCTCCGGGGATGGTTCGAATTCGGTCGTGAGATCAAACTAACGAATGCGGAGATTGCCAGCTGTCCCGAAGGGAACCGGCCGGCAAGATTGCGTCCAGACCGCGTGGCGTGAGGTGGACGAGCGAGCACGTGACCCGACTGCAGGCTCTTGCTACGTCATGTGTGCACCCGACCAATTCCACGAACCGGAGCCGCCCATGTCTGCCCCCGTCGTCCTCGTCGACCGCGATACCAATGGCGTTGTCACGGTCACCCTAGATCGACCCGACGCCATGAATGCCCTGTCAAAGCAGATGCGTCGCGAACTGACAGCCACGTTCGACGCGCTCGCAACGGACGGGCAAACACGCGTCGTTATCGTGACCGGGTCCGGCAAAGCCTTTTGCGCCGGACTCGATCTCAAGGAATTGGGCGCGAGCCCCGGCGGCAAAGCCGAGGTCGCATCCTCCGAGCCACGCTCTGTCCTCGACGCGATGGCCGCATTCAAAGGCCCGATCATCGGGGCGATCAATGGCGCAGCCGTCACGGGCGGCTTCGAACTTGCCCTTGCCTGTGACCTCATGGTCGCGTCGACACGCGCCCGCTTCGCCGACACGCACGCCCGCGTCGGCCTGATGCCCGGCTGGGGCTTGTCGCAAAAACTCCCGCGCCTGATCGGCATCATGCGTGCCAAGGAAATGTCGTTCACCGGCAACTTCATTGATGCGGCGACGGCCGACGCATGGGGCTTGGTCAACCGCGTGGTCGAACCCGACGCGCTGTTGGCCGCCGCGAAACGGCTTGCAGCCGACATGGTCACGACGCTG
>JANOAW010000385.1:0-1653 GCA_031411355.1 Hyphomicrobiaceae bacterium
CCGCTGTCCAATCTCGACGCTAAACTGCGCTCTGAAATGCGCATCGAACTGCGCGAACTGCAACGCCGCCTCGGTGTCACCTCGCTATATGTGACGCACGATCTGGAGGAGGCGCTGGCCATGTCCGACCGGATCGTGGTCATGCGCGCTGGCCTTATCGAGCAGAGCGGGACGCCGGCCGAAATCTACAATTTTCCGCGCACGACGTTCGTCGCCGACTTCGTCGGGTCAGCCAATCTGATCGCGGGTGACGTCATCACGGGTGACGCCATCGGGGGCCAGGCCATCGGCGGCGACGTGGTCGGGGGCGGCGTCATGGGGCGCCGCTCGGCTGCCGATCTGGTCACGTTGCGCACGGCCGACGGCCAGTTGGTTCATGGCGTGACCCGGGGCCGCGCCGTCGGGCCGACTGGCACATTTTCGGTGCGCACGGTCCATCTCACATTGAGCCGAGACCGCCCGCCGGGTGACGTCAACGTGTGGCCCGTCACCATCGTGCGGTCGGTTTTTCTCGGCGATACCACGCAGGTGCACGTGCTGTGGGGGCGGCAGGAACTGGTGATCCGTCAGCTGCGCCCGCCTCATATGGCACCCGGCGAGCAAGCATACATGCACGCAGCCGACACCTCGTGCGTGTTGCTCGAAGCGTGACGAATACTATTCGCCGACTGATCCGTCATGTCTGGCTGAGACACGGCTCTGGCGGTATGACGCCTCCAGACCTTGTCGCGATTGCCTTGATGGCTTTGGCGAAACGTTACGCGAGCGGAGCCCGGCCATGGCCGTCATGACCAACTTTCACGGCCTCATTCCGGCGATGGCCGTGCCGTTTCGGCCCGACCATTCGCTCGATGAGGTCGAGTTGACGAAATTCACTCACTGGCTGGCGGAACAGCCTGGCGTCGTCGGCATGATGACGAACGGCCACACGGGCGAAGTGTTCTCGTTCACGCCGCGGGAGCGCGCCGAGGTCACTCGCGTCGTCGCCAAGGCGGCCGGCAATCGGTGCGCCGTCGTGTCGTCGATCGTGTGCGAAGGCATCAGAGATGCGATCGAACAGGCCGAATGGGCCAAGGCCGCCGGCGCCCGGGCGCTCGACATCATGCCACCGCATCATTGGTTGCGCTTCGGGTTTCGGCCGAGCCATGTGATCGATTACTTCAAGGCCATCGGGGAAGCCTCGAAACTGCCGCTGATCGTGCATGTCTATCCCGCGTGGACGAAGGCGTCGTTCTCGTCTGAATTGCTCGCGGATCTGGCGAAACTGCCGTACGTGCGCGCTTTCAAGATCGGCACGCGCGAGATGAACAAATACAAGCGCGATCTGCAGATGATCCGCGCCGTCGCGCCCGACAAGGCGCTGCTCACTTGCCACGACGAATATCTGCTGGCGTCCATGGTCCAAGGCATCGATGGGGCGCTGGTCGGTTTCGCGTCGGTGATTCCGGGTTTGATCAACGACCTGCTCCAGGCCGTGAAGGCGGGCGACCTGACACGCGCCATGGCCATTCAAAGCAAGATCGATCCGCTCAAGGACGCCGTCTATGGTGGTGGCGAGCCGACGGGCGAAGCGCATGCCAACATGAAAGCCGCCATGGTCGCGGCCGGAATTTTCACCAACGGCACGATGCGACCGCCGACCGTTACGCCGAA
>JANOAW010000386.1:0-11488 GCA_031411355.1 Hyphomicrobiaceae bacterium
GCTTCGTCGGCACCGGCGCGATCGATGGCGCGGGCCAGCGCTTCGTATGTCCGTTCCATATCGGCGTGCGGCATCGCTTTCATACGGCGGCCCTCCCAAGAGCAACGCGCAACGCGCGTTCGACGGCAACACCATCGAACGTGCTCCAGCGCCCGACGACATACAGATCCGGGCGCAACAGATACACGGCTCGGCCAGCAGCACCGAAGCGGTCGTGGGCCGCGCCGGTGACATCCACGACCGTCTCGTCGGTGCCGCACGACGCTCGAACACGAGCGCTCTTCGTGACGACGAGCCACCGCAGGCGTGGCTCGAGTTTGCGCCAGGCGTCGACGAGCGACGCCTCGAACACGTCGCCCGTAATGTCGGCGAATACGACGAGCGTGAAGCCAACGCCGGCGCAATCGAGCAGGTATCGACCATCAGCCAACGCCACGTCCGGCGCGACGGCCCCGGGCACTGGCCCACCAGCGAACGCCGTCTCGTCCGGGTCTGCTGCCGTCAGCGGGCTGTCTGCGTAAGAATAGGGTTGCATTTGACGTGGATTGGCGAGTTCGCGTGGAAAATCGTTGCGCACCGACAACGACAACGCGGCCTCGCGCGTCAACCACCAACCCCGCGTCGGCGGCGTCATGAAGCGAGTGCTTTTGGTGGCATTCTCGAACACGTCGAGCGTGGCGTTGCGCCGTTCGGGTGTATAGCTGTCGAGTAGCCGGTCGTTGGCATGGCCATCGATCACCATCGCGAGCTTCCAGCCGATGTCGTGCGCATCAGCCAAGCCGTTGTTCAAGCCGCGGACACCGAAGATCGGCACGATGTGCGCGGCATCGCCGACGAAGAACACGCGGCCCATGCGGTAGTCGTCGAGCGCCAACGTGTCTGCGCTGTAGATGCTCCACCATTCGAGGTCCCAATCACCGACATGGCCAATTTCGTCGAAAATCGCCTGAATGCGGCCGCGCAAGGTGGTCTCGGCGACGGCCTCGGCATCGCGTTCGTCGGCTCCCAGCTGATAGTCGATACGCCACAAACCGTGCGGCTGCTTGTGCATCAACACGGTTCCGCCGGGCACCGCTCGACTGCCGAAGTACGCGCGCCGTTCGGTCGGCCAATCGAGACCGGTCCGGACATCGGCGATGACGTAGCGTCCCTCGTGATTTTGGCCGGCAAGCCGCAAACCCAGCTTTGACCGCAGGGGACTGCGCGCGCCGTCGGCGGCGAGCACATAAGCGGCACGTGCGCGATAATCACCGAGCGGTGACTGGACCGCCAGTTCGACCGCATCGGCTCCATTGTCGACACCAGTCACGTCCGACAGCCAGCGCATGTCGATCAGCGGCGAACGCGCAACCGCGTCATGGAGATACTGCTCGATATATTGCTGTTGAAGATTATACATCGGAAGAAATTTATCATGCGGCGAATGCGGCATCTCAAGGCGGTAGATTTCGCGGCCCCGATAAAACGAGCGCCCATGCCGCCAGCCCAGGGCATTGGCGAGGAACGGGGCAACGGCACCGATGCGATCGAGAATGTGCATGCTCGCGCGCGCGATGCAGATCGCGCGACTGCCGTCGTTGAAGGTATCTTTGCGATCGAACACAACGCTCGCGATGCCGAACCGCGCCAACGTCAGCGCAGCCGTCATGCCGACCGGCCCAGCGCCGACGATCGCGACCGGATGCGCACGCCCATCACCGTCGATCTCGCGCGAACGTCGCGCTTCGAATCGTGGATAGTCGAAGTAGAGGGATTCGTGTGATCCCTTACCGTCCGGCCGCATCGTTCGCCCTTACCCGTTCGCCCGCAATTGCTTCGACATAGCCTGCCGCGGACGCAGTCGACAGAGGGTATGCAAGCAGCCGACGGCGTCTCGCGTCCAAGAATGATATTTCGCATGGTTTTTTCATCGAGCGGCTGTAGTCTCGACGACTTCAGCGGCGGAGGCACCCATGCGCATCGGCGTTCCCAAGGAAATCAAAAATCACGAGTATCGCATCGGGCTGACGCCGGTCGCGGTGCGCGAACTCGTGGCACACGGTCACGTCGTTTATGTCCAGCGCGACGCCGCGACCCGCATCGGTCTGTCCGATGATGATTACAAGAAAGCCGGCGCCGAGATCGTTGGCACCGCCGCAGAAATCTTCGCGACGGCCGACATGATCGTGAAGGTCAAGGAGCCGCAAAGCGCGGAGTGCGCGATGTTGCGCCCGGGTCAGACCTTGTTCACCTATCTCCACCTCGCGCCCGATCCCGAACAAGCCGAAGCACTGCTCCGGTCTGGCTGCACGGCCATCGCCTACGAAACCGTGACGAACGCGCGCGGGGGTTTGCCGCTGCTGGCGCCAATGAGCGAGGTGGCGGGCCGAATGTCGATCCAGGCTGGCGCCCACTGTCTGGAGATGGCGCAGGGCGGTCGTGGAACGTTGCTCGGCGGCGCAGCTGGCGTCGCGCCGGCCAAGGTGGTCGTGTTGGGTGCGGGCGTCTCAGGCGTCAACGCAGCCGTCATGGCGGTCGGTCTGCAGGCCGACGTGGTCATGCTCGATATCAATGTCGAACGACTTTATCAGGTCAAGCAGCAACTACCGTCGGTGACCACATTATACTCCACCCGCGCCGCGATCGAGGAGCACGTTCTGTCGGCCGATCTGGTCATCGGCGCCGTTCTGGTGCCGGGAGCGGCCGCCCCGAAACTCGTCACCGAGGCGCACGTGCAAGCGATGCGTCGTGGCGCGGTCCTGGTCGACATCTCCATCGACCAGGGCGGATGCTTTGAAACCTCGCATGCGACGACGCACGCCGAGCCCACGTTCCTGAAACACGACGTCGTGCACTACTGCGTGGCGAACATGCCGGGAGCGGTGGCGCGCACGTCGACGTTCGCACTCGGCAATGCCACGCTGCCGTTCGTATTGGCCCTCGCCGACAAAGGGCCGAAAGCCGCGCTGCTCGCCGATACACACGTGTTGGCAGGTTTGAACGTACACGCCGGCAAAATCACGTTTCGAGCCGTCGCCGACGCGCTCGGGCGGCCCTATGTCGACCCGCGAGCCGCTTTGGGCTGACGCGGTCGACAACCGATCGACGCGCCAGCCACAGGCGGGCCAGTCACAGGCGGGCCAGATACAGGGCCACAGCCAAGGTCGACGACACGGCCAGCACCGCCGGAATGTTCCAGTGACGCCAGAGCAGCAGCACACCCGAGACGCCGCCGAGAACGACAACGCGCCAATCCAAGGTCGACAGTGTTGGAACCCATAGCTTCAACCAACTGACTTCGGTCAGTTCGACCTTGGCGAACATCACGTGCAGGGCGAACCAGACCGCAAGATTGAGAATGACGCCGACCACGGCCGCCATGATCGCAGTCAAGGCACCCTTCAAGCGTGGCTGCGTACCGAGCCAAGCAATGTAGGGCGCCCCGGCGAAGATCCACAACAGACACGGCGTGAACGTCGCCCAAAGCGCCACCAACGCCCCCATGATCCCCATCGCCCACCCGCCCTGCTTGAAAGCCGCGACGAAGCCGACGAATTCCGTGACGAGGATCAGCGGTCCAGGAGTCGTCTCCGCGAGTCCGAGACCATCCATCATTTCGCCCGCGGTCAACCAGCCATACGCCTGCACGACGTCCTGGCCCATGTAGGCGAGAACGGCATAAGCGCCACCGAAGGTGACGACGGCGAGCTTGGAAAAGAACCACGCCATCTGCGTCAAGACGTGATCCCTGCCGACAATCGCCGCCATCGTGAGCAACGGCACGACCCAGATGGCGAACCAGACGGCGATCGTGCGCATCGTCACTGACACCGACACGCGTGCATCCACAGCGGTTGCAGTCGCCGGAACTGGCACGCCGCGACTGCGAAAATATCCAAACAGAGCGGCTGCCAGCACGATCAATGGAAAGGGAGCGCCGACGAAGAATATGGCGATGAACGACAGCGCCGCGACGATCCAGTGCTCCGGTCTCGAGAGCGCGCGCCTGGCCACGCGTAGCAACGCCTCGATCACGATCACGAGCACGGCCGCTTTGACCCCGAGAAACAGCGCCTCGACGATCGGAACATTACCAAACGCCGCATAGATCATGGACAACGCCAGCACCACGATCGCCCCGGGCACAACGAACAACAGCCCGGCCATCAGCCCACCGCGCATGCCGTGCAATTTCCATCCGGTATAGGTCGCGAGCTGCATCGCCTCCGGTCCCGGCAACAACATGCAGAAGCCGAGCGCATCCAGATATTCACGCTCGCTCAACCATTTTTTCTCATCGACGATGATGCGATGCATCAGGGCGATCTGTGCGGCGGGCCCCCCGAACGACAACAGCCCGATCCTGGTGAATGCGCCCTGCGCCTCGGCGAAGGTCGGCCTGAGCTGCGCTGCGTCGGCATCTGTTACGGTCTGCATTGTCATCCCCGGAGCGCTCGATCGCGCGGTCGCAATAGAAGGTGGGCTGCGTGTCAAAGTCTTTCTGGCACGCGCTCTTCCGGCGGCACGACGTCACTGAACGTCCATAGCAGCGCCAAGTCGTAAATAATCTTCAGAATGCCGCAAATGATCAGCGGCAAGGCGTGGTGGCCGGCGGCGAACATGGCACCGGCCAAGGCTGGAGCGCTCGCCGCGGCGAGGCTGCGTGGGACCGACGTGACACTTGCCGCCGCTGGCCGCTCCGCAGGCGTCACGACTGCCATGACGTAGGACGAGCGGGTTGGCACATCCATTTGCGACAACGCCGCCCGTACGAGCAAGAGCACCAGCGCCACGTCGAGACGCGGCGACAGCGCGGCCGCGATAAGGCACAGGCTTGACGGAATATGCGTCCACACCATCGTGTTGACCAAGCCGATACGCTTGGCGAGCCATGCCGCAACCGGAAACGAAAACGCCGACAGAACGCCCGTCCAGAAGAAGAAGAGCCCCGCGGCCGCGACCGACATGTCGAATCGACTGAACAACCAGAGTGCCATCAACGACTGAACCACCAGGCCGCCGGCGAAACTGTCGAGACTGAACAGCGCGGCGAGCTTGTAGACGATGGTCTTCGAGGGCCCGAGTGGAGCCATGTCTTTAGCGGCGGCGGTCCGCGTGTCTCGCGGCACGTGTGCGTAGGCAAAACCACCGGCGAGGCCGAGCAAGGCATAGGCCGCGAACATGAGTTTCAATGCTGTCGTTGCATCGATACCGACGTTGGCCAACACATCAGGACTACCAGCCGCCAGTGCGCCGCACGCCCCGGCCAAAGCGCCGATCAGGCTGTAGCGGGCGAACATGGCCGTGCGCTCTGCGTCCGCCGTAAAGCGAGACAGGACACTGTGTTCGATCGGCGCGAATATGCTGACACTGCCGGAAGACGGGTTGATGGTGCCGAGAAATGCGATCAACAGCACCAGCGCGTAGACATTCGGCAATATCGCGAATGCCAGTCCCGTCGCAATCATCAATGCGGCGGCCGCGATCAACAGCACGCGTGGCTCGAAGCGCGCCCCGTACCAGCCGATGCACAACGTCATCAATGCCGAGCCGAACAGCGAAACCGTGGCGACGACACCAATCTCGAAAGCGCCGTAACCGAGACGCGTCAAGTAGAGTGGCAAGAGGATCGCGATGAAACCATCGCCGAAATCGCGCAAAGCGCGCGCGAAGTAGACCGCATGGACGGGTGATGTCGTCCGTGCATGCGGTCGATGTGGCGCCGGCGAGGTTATGTCGTAGGTCATCTCGCCCCCTTGGGCAGCGGCTCAGCCGACGCCGAGGTCACGTGCCGGGTTTCGACACAGCCGGCCAGTTGTGCGTCTCGCCGGTCGCGTCTCGGCACCAACGATAAAAGGCGTCGTAGAGCGACATGCCCGCATCGAGTTGCGCCAGATCGTCCTTGTACATGCGCGACAGGCCGAGCGAAGCCGCGAGCAGACCCGGTGCCTCGGGCGCAAGCTCTGGACGTGCCGTATCGGCGGCTCTCACGATCGTGGCGAGACGGTCGAGTGCCGGATGCTGGAGCCCGAATTCGCGACACATCATGTCGAACGTGCACAGCTCGCCATGGTGACTCCAGTGCACGCCGTCGATATCGAAGGGCACGGCTTTGAAGCGATCGGCCACATCGGCAACCTCGGCCGGGGCGACGAACAGAAACACCGCCTGCGGATCGACAAACCGGCGGATCAACCACGGACACGCGATCCGGTCGACTTTCGGCCGTTGACGTGTCACCCAGACCGTGCGCCCGCGCGCATCGCGTGGCGGTACGGTCGCGGCCGGCACAAGTGGCAATTTTGCGGCGCGCCAGGCAACGATGCCGCCTTCCAGCGATTCGACCGCAATGCCGGCGTGACGCAGCCAGGCAGCCACGCCTTGACTGATCTTCTTGCCCTTTTGGCAATAGACGACAACGTGACGACCCCCATAAAGGTGGGCCCAATACTCGGGTTCAGCCCAGGGGCGGCGCTCCGCTCCCGGAATGAAATGCCCATTGGCGGTAAAGTCGTCGTCCATGCAGACGTCGACGATCGCGGGGGCGTCGGGCGTGCCGATTCGGCGCGCAAGCGCTTGAACTGTTATTTCTGTTGGGGACGGCATGCGTCCACCTCCTTGAAAGAACGGGGAGGGTGTGGACGCGATATTTAGGCCGAAGCCTCACGGGGCAATCGCGAAGGACCCCATGGCGCCATTTCCCGCACATCAGCCGTATGTGTCAAGCGCTTTATGGCTCTATATGAACAGTTGCCCGATCAATTGCCAAACAATCCGGAAAATGGATTCCAGGCTTTTTCGACCGTTTGCTTCGCGCTACCCGCCACGCGATCTCGCTTCTGGCTCGGTTTTACCGACGCGCTCTCCACCTTCGCCGCAGCCAGTGCCACCGGCTTGCCGGCCAACGCCGAAGCGACGCGACCATCCATGCCGTAGATGTCGCCGTGCATCGACAGCTTACCGGCGTCATCGACGCTCGCGGTAAAATAAGTCAGATGCACCGGCACCGGCGTGGTCAGCGCGATGTCGGACGTTCGCCCGCCGGGCACCAGAGCGCGAACCTTGTCAGCACTCCAACCTTTGTCGTGCGCCAGGATGACTTCTGCCAGATGGATCGGATTCTGCACCCGCATGCAGCCGTGGCTGAACGCCCGCGTCGACTGGCTGAACAGGCTCTTCTCCTGCGTATCGTGCATGTAGACGTCATGCTTGTTGGGAAAGCGGAATTTGACCACGCCAAGTACGTTCTGTCCGCTTGGTGGTTGCATGAAATGATACTGGCGCACGTCAACCTTGGTCCAATCGACCGAGTCCGGATTGACCTCGCGTCCGTTGTAGGAGACGCGCAGTTGATGTCGTGCCAGCGCACGCGTCGCTGCACCATTGCTCTCGCCGAAATCGAAAAACGATTGTGACTGACGGCTGGCCCGCGCCAGCATCGGCCCGACCTCGTTTGCCTTGATGCCCGAAGGAACGCCCCAAGACGGGTGAAAAATCACGAACTGCATGTCGGCCGACATGAGCGGTGTCGGTGACGACGGTTTGCCGACCACGATTTTTTCCGTCAGGACCACCGCCCCGTTTTTGAACGTGCGCGTGATCTGCTCTGGGATATTGTTGCGCACGTGGAATGCGCCGAGATCGTCCGGCATCCAGCGCCAACGTTCAAGGTTGACTTCGAGCCGTTGAATCACGTCTGCCGATGCGCCGTTCGAACGACTGGCAACGAGTGCGCGGTGAAGCGCCTGAAAACCGTCGTGCTGGGGATGAAACCGGCGCAATGCCGCCGCCGGATCGTCGGCCGCGACAAGGGCAGCCAGGACCGACTTGGCGTCGAATGGGCGCGGGCGCATGTCGATATTGCGACTGATCGCACCGGGATCGACGCGTCCGCCTCTGGCATGCCGTGCGTACGTCATCAGCGCGAGACTGATGGACACGTCGAGATCAGCCCGGGCTTCGAGTGTTCCAACGCTGGACGGCACCGTTATTTTATAAGCATCGCGTCCCGATAAACCAAAATCGGCCGCACGCTCGAGTTCGATGACGGCCGCCTTGGCTTTCTCGGAGACCCCGTCGGTCGTCGTCCACAACGGCTGACCGCCGTGGGTGCTGTAGTAGGCAGCCAGGGCATCGCGATCGTCCTTGGCGGTACCCTTCGCCGCCGAGGCATCGACAAGCCGAGCGAGAACCAGAGCCAGCATCGGATGCGCAGCCGTCGGCGCTGGAACCGCCGCCGTTGCTGGCGCACCAGGAGCATTCGGTGCCGGCGCTTCCGCAGACTTCGGCGTCAACGGGTCGGCGTCGCCCGTCGTTGCCGCAGATGTCGGCGCAGGAGCCACTTGAGCATGTGCGACAGAGAGCGAAACGGTCGCGGCGAGCACAGCAAGGGTGGCGCGAATTGCGGTCATGTCAACCTCGGGGGGATTTACACGAATCCGGTGACGTCGGCCCTTCGTGGCAGCAGCTTTGCCAAACCGTCAAGTCGATACACCGGTGCAGTTCAGATTGTCGGAATAACGTTGCAAACTGATCCGCGCGATCATTCTATATCATCGTCTTGAGCAAATCCAAATCGTGGCCGCCACGCAGCGGCCGCTGTATACTCGGATCACCACGAGCCTCAGCGAGACCCCGATGCCGACGCGCAACAGCCACCCAAATGCCCTGTCCGTCGCCTTCATCGGTTTCGGTGAACTCGGCCAGCGATTCGCGCGTGATCTCGCCGCACAGCCGGGCGTAAGCCTCGCCGCGTACGATCTCGCCTTTGACGAACCAACGACGGGCGAGGCACGTCGCGCCGAGGCGGCAGCACTGCAGGTGACACCGAAATCGTCGAATGCCGACGCCTGTGCGACATCGACGATCGTGGTCTCCGCAGTGACGGCCGACCAAGTCGAATCGGTCGCGACACTTGCAGCCCAAAATCTGCGGCCTGGCCAGATTTTTCTCGACCTCAATTCTGCCTCGCCCACGACCAAACGGCGCGCGGCCCAGCTGGTCGAAGCGTCGGGTGCCGATTATGTTGAAGGCGCTGTCATGGCGGCCGTGGCAGGACCGGGTATTCGCGTCCAGATCCTCACCGGCGGACCGAGGGCGGCTGAGACGGCCGAACTGCTCAATGCGGTTGGCATGAATTTGACACCAGTCGCGCGCGAACACGGCAAAGCCTCGGCCATCAAGTTGTGCCGCTCGATCATGATCAAGGGGCTGGAGGCGTTGATCGTCGACAGCGCACGCGCCAGCCGCCATTGGGATGTCGAGCGCGAAGTTTACGCCAGTCTTACCGGCACATTCCCGTCCATTGATTGGCCGATGCTGGCTGAGGATATGGCCGAACGGGTTGCGACCCATGGCAAGCGCCGGTCAGCCGAAATGCGCGAGGCAGCCGACATGCTGGGCGACATCGGCATTGATCCCGGCCTCGCCGCGGCGGTCTCCGACGCCCATGCGCGCGGCGCCAAGAGGTAACGCGATGGTCAAAGTCCGCTTCACCCCCAACATCCAGCGCCACGTCGCCTGTCCCGATACGGAGGCAGCGGGATCAACCGTGCGCGAGGTGCTGGACGCGGTTTTCGCCGGCAATGCGCGAGCCCGCGGCTATGTGCTCGACGACCAGGGCGCCCTGCGCCGACACATGACCATTTTCGTCGACGGGCTGCAGATAGTGGACCGCGAAACTTTGAGCGATGCTGTCGGGGCCAACGGGTCCATCTACGTCTTCCAAGCTCTGTCCGGAGGTTGACACATGTCCGACCGACTTCTCGTCTCGACGCGCAAGGGTCTGTTCACGATCGTGAAGGGCCAGCACGATTGGATCATCGACCGCGTCGATTTTCTTGCTGACAACGTCACTCTTTCGCTGTTCGATCGCCGGGACGGCACGACCTATGCCGCGCTCGATCATGGCCACTTCGGCGTCAAGGTCCACCGTGCGAAAGCCGGGCAAGCTTTTGAGGAAATCGCGACCCCGGCGTATCCACCACGACCCGAAGGCCTCGAGCAGAACGACATGTGGGGCAAGCCGATCCCGTGGTCGACACAGCGGATCTGGGCTTTGGTCGCAGCCGGCGCCGATGTGCCGGGAACGCTGTGGTGTGGGACCATGCCCGGCGGTATCTTCAAGTCGACCGATCACGGCGCCACATGGACCCTGTTGCGCGGCTTGTGGGACCATCCAAAGCGTCCGCAATGGAACGGCGCGGGGATGGATCTACCAGGACTGCACTCGATTTTGATCGATCCGAAAACCTCGCGTCGCGTTGCCGTGGCTGTGTCGACCGGTGGCGTCTGGTTTACCGAGGACGGCGGCTCCACCTGGTCGCAGCGCGGCGCCGGCATGCGGGCTGATCACGTCCCGCCGGAATTGACCAACGACCCCAATTCCCAAGACGTGCATCATCTCGCATGGTGCCGCGCCGACACCGACCGTATGTGGGCCCAGCATCACAACGGTATCTTTGTCTCGACCGATGAAGGTCGCAACTTCCGCGAAATTACCGGCGTGAAGCCGTCGGTGTTCGGCTTTGCCGTCGCAGCCCATCCAACCGATCCGGATACGGCCTGGTTCGTGCCGGAGATCAAGGATGAGAAACGTATCCCCGTCGACGGCAAGCTTGTCGTCACGCGCACCCGCGACGGCGGCAAGACCTTCGATATCCTCTCGGCCGGCTTGCCCCAGAGCCATGCCTACGACGTCGTCTACCGCCATGCCCTGGCCATTGACACCAGCGGCGACCGCCTCGCCTTCGGATCGACCACGGGAGGGCTGTGGGTCAGCGAAAACCAGGGCGATCGATGGACCTGCGTCTCCCATACACTGCCCCCGGTTTACGCCGTCACGTTTGCCTGAGTGCAAGGCGCGCATCACGCCGACGTGAAGGCGTCGCAGCATCGCCCCCTTGCGCAAGCGTGCTGAGCAGGCTTCCCTGATCGCCGAAGGTCGAACACGCGGCGCGCTTGAGCGCCTGGGAGAATAAGTATGGCCAAGCTGAACATCAACGGCACGACCGTCGACCTCGACGTGGATGGTGATACACCGCTGTTGTGGGCGATCCGAGAGCAAGGCGGGCTGACTGGCACGAAGTACGGTTGTGGCGTCGCACAGTGTGGCGCCTGTTCGGTGCACATCAATGGCGACGTGCAACGCTCCTGCTCGATCCAGGTCAAGGACGTCAAACCGACGGATAAGATCGTCACCATCGAGGGGCTCTCACCGGACGGCTCGCATCCCGTTCAAAAAGCCTGGCTCGAATTGGAAGTGGCGCAATGCGGCTACTGCCAGACCGGCCAGATCATGGCGGCTGTATCGTTGATTGCGAAAAAGCCCAATCCGTCCGACGCCGACATCGACGAGGCCATGACCAACATCTGCCGCTGCGGCACCTATCAACGCATCCGCGCCGGCATCAAACTCGCGGCAAAGAAGGTCTGACGTCACAGTCACGTCCAACATGATCTTCGCTTTCGCCAATCCGAACGGATACCAGTTGCCATGACCGATCGCAGC
>JANOAW010000387.1:0-3033 GCA_031411355.1 Hyphomicrobiaceae bacterium
GCGGCCTCGATGTCCTTGTACTGCTTGCCGCCGGAGTTGCGTCTGCAGAATTTCAAGATGTGCGCGACCGTCGGCCGGTAGATGCGGGGCGGAAGGTCGGGGCGTTGGCCCTTTGACATGGCCAGCCGGTAACGGCGGGCCTCTTCGGCGACGTGAGAGACCATGTGCAGAAAGATGTCGTAGTCGAAGGCTGTAGCAAGGCCAGCTTCGGCGCTTCCGTCGATGGTGACGATGCTGTCTTTCAGTTCGTGTGTGATGACGCCGACCCGCTTGGACTTGCTGAGGGAGAATGGGGCGATGTCCATCAGGTTTACGTCCTCCTTGAGCGGGGCGTCGTAGATGCGGGGCACGAAGAACGACAGCTGGGCGTCGTCTTTCGGAGCAGAGCGCCGACGACGTCCTTGTGGCGATCGTGATCTTTGATCGCCTCTCCGAGGCTTCGGAGCGTGCGGCTGAGATCGTCGGTCGGCATGCTTTCCAGTTTGAGATCGGCAAAGCTGCGGCGAGAATAGAACCGTCTCAGGCGCGACAGGGCATCTTCGGTAAGCGGCGTGACGGGGCGCCCAGTGGCTTCTGCGAAACGTCGACCAAGATCTTGAAGGTAGGCGTCTTTTTTCATGCAAAGACAGGGCCGCAAAATCGTTTCGGGGCATGAACAGCAGGCGTTGCGGTTTGCCTTGTGCAAATGTGCAATTGGCCAATGGGAGTGGGAAGATCAAGTCAGCGGACACGGCGGCCGTCCTCGATCATGTCCATATCGTCGATAGCAATTCCGCCCTGGCGGAGCGCCTGCATGATGATGAAGCGCTGACTGGTCTTGGCGTCCAACGCCCGCTGCTTGATGTCGGTGACAACGTAGTCCGGCAGATACACCGGGATGCGCTGCGTCAGGCGAAGTGCGGGAGCTGGCTTCTCCCCTTCCCTCTTGTCAGGTTGTGGAAACGCATGGCTCGGAATGTTGTGCGTGCGGGAGACTTGGTTGGCCGCTGCTTCGGCACGGTCGAAGTCGAGAGCCATCGGCTTGAAAGGGATCGGAGACGGTTTGCTCATGCGGCGGCTTTCTCTTGGGTAGACAATCCGAGCACGTCGAACATCTCGGCGAGCAAGGCGTCGATCTCGCCAACGGCCTTGCGCACGGGTGGACGGGAGCGATCGGCGAAGTGCGGCGGCTGGCCGGTGGACAAGGCTTCGGCGTAGGGTGCCCGGGTGTGCATCAAGGTCGCAAAGCGCTGCAGGCCGATCCTGTCCAATTCAGCGAGGGCATGGTTTTGGTAGCCGGGCAGCAGAGCCGAGACTTCATTCAGGACGATGCGATGATTGGCGGTCTTCTCGGCATGGGCTGCCGCTTCGAGGATGCGGCGGTTCAAGCGCACGGCTTCCCTAATGTCGGGCGGCGACAGTTTTGCCGGCGTGATTGTAAGATGGGCGACGGTGGCGGCGTGGACCATGACGTCGGTGAGCGAGCCGGCGGCGTCGATGAAGATGAAGCCGGTGCGCTTGGCGTAGTTGGTTTTGATGGCGTCCCAGAAGGCGGCTTCGGGCACGGACTCAACGGTCAGGTTCGGAATGTCCGGTTGGTGCTCGGAGTACCAGAGCCAGAGCGTTTGGGTCTGGTCGAGATCGAGGATGTGGACAGGATAGCCACGGGCTGCGACGGCGCCGGCCAGCGCCAGGCAGGTGGTGGATTTACCGACGCCACCCTTGGGGCTGGCAAAGGTGACGATCAGGGGTTGGGATATTGTCTGCATGCTGAATTATTCAGCTTGCGGACGGTTCCGTCAAGCAGAAGCACACTTGCACTCTTGGCCGCTTGGGCGATTGGCCAAAGGGGGTGTATCGGTTTTGCCGATCCGCCGATCGGATTGTGCAAGTGGCCAATTGGGCAATTGGGCAAACATCCAATTCCTACGGCGTGCCAGGATCGAAGATTATGGCATCGATGTCTCGGGAGCCATGAACGTTCCGCAAGACGTTGAAATTCTTGTCATCGTGCCGGAAGTAGGCGCAGTAATTGCCGTAAACGTGCAGCCGAAGTCCAGGTCTGATCCAGCCTCGTGCGACGCCAGTGTAGCCGATGCTTGCAACGCGAGGATAACCCGAACACCCACGGCGCAGACTTCGCGTCGCTGATGCTTCGCTCGGCGCTTTCCGGCACTTCGGAGATGCTTACTGACATAGCGTCTCATCGGGGCCCCTTCAGCGGTTCCCGCGCCGATACACCGGCCGGATCAGGGACGCCGGCCATAGTCGATCCACTACAACGCAGCGACCTGCGCACGAAGGCGGAGTCGTGGATCTTGGCCGGCATGCGCCTGCGTATTGCGGCTCAGATGTCGGCTCATCATGCCCATCAAATCACGAGCACCGGCCTCAATTCGGCGAACCGGATCATCGTCAGGATGACCGGGAAGAACAAAGACCGGGTCGACGACGCGTGGGCGTCTCATCGGCATGTTGCCCACTTGGCTGCGGCCGTTGTGGATGTCGCCCAACGTGAAGGCGATGATCTGGATGCAGAGGCCCTCGCACTGCCAAACGCGTTCAGCGGAATTGTCGACGAGTTCCCTGCTGAAGTGTTTGTTCATGCGCTGGCTGTCGAGAAATTCGGCTTGGTCACCAAGATCCCGCGGTCTCGCGACACGCACCTCGATTCGCTTATGACTTGGCGCAATGGCCTCGCGATCATTGCCCCTGCCATCGAAAGCTTCCTCGTGCGGCTTACGCCAGCGCAGCTTAGCGCGGCGGAATCTGAGGCATGACTTCTCCGCGACTGACCAGAAGCGGCTCCGACCAGTCGGAGCATGTTCTGATCGCTCGGCGACACCACGCACTGTAAAACCACCGTGTTCGCAGCGTTTGTGTGGTGGTCAGGTGTCCGATCTCGACGAGCTTCTGAAACCAAAGCAGCTCGCGTCCGAGTTCGGACTATCTCACCGCTCCATGGAACGCTGGCGCGTCAAAGGTACAGGGCCGCCCTATGTGTCCAGCTACAGGACAAGGGCCCGGTCCGATACCGGCGACGAGACGTGATTG
>JANOAW010000388.1:0-3459 GCA_031411355.1 Hyphomicrobiaceae bacterium
TGACATGGCGATCTGGGATGCAACCGCCAAGATCGCGCGCAAACCACTGTTTCGTCTGCTGGCCGATCGCCACGGGCGTACGGCTGATCCGAAGGTGTTCGTTTATGCGGCCGGCGGATATTATTATCCGGGCAAGGATGATACCCAACTTAGGGCCGAAATGCGCAGCTATCTCGACCGCGGATACACCGTGGTCAAGATGAAGATCGGCGGCGCGTCGATCGACGACGACCGCCGTCGGATCGAAGCCGTGTTGACCGAGATCGGATCGCAGGCCCGGCTCGCCGTCGATGCCAACGGGCGCTTCGACCTGACGACTGGCATCGCGTACGCCAAGATGCTGCGCGACTACCCGCTGTTCTGGTACGAAGAGGCGGGCGACCCGCTCGACTTCGCTTTGCAGGCGGCGTTGTCGGAGTTCTATCCAAATCCCATGGCCACGGGCGAGAATCTGTTTTCGCACCAGGACGCGCGCAACCTGTTGCGCTACGGCGGCATGCGCCCAGATCGCGATTGGCTGCAATTCGATTGCGCTCTCTCGTATGGCCTGGTCGAATTCCTGCGCACACTCGACGTGCTCCGCCAATTCGGTTGGTCGGCGAGCCGCGTTATTCCCCACGGCGGACATCAGATGTCGTTGAACATCGCGGCGGGCTTGGGTCTTGGTGGCAACGAAAGCTACCCGGACCTGTTCCAGCCCTACGGCGGATTTCCCGACGGGGTACGCGTCGACGACGGCCACATCATCATGCCCGATCTGCCGGGCATCGGATTCGAGGGCAAATCCGACCTCGCCGTCGTCATGCGCGATCTGGCATCCTGAAAGAGTTGAAACCGAGGTTGCCGTCACTCGGCTTTGGTGCGCCGGAATTCCTGCCCGAGCGATTGCCAGATGTGGGAATAAAGGCGGCCGAATTCCTCGGTTTCGCGTAGCGCGACCGGATCGCGTGGTCGAGCGAACGGCACTGCGAAGTCCTCTTTGAGCCGGCCAGGCCGAGCCGATAACAAAATGATGCGGCTGGCGAGCGTCAATGCTTCTCCGAGGTCGTGCGTAACGAACAGCACGGTCTGGCGTTCGCGCTCCCAGATTTCGAGCAAGGTCTTGTGCATCTCGAGCTTGGTGTGCGTGTCGAGGGCACCGAATGGTTCGTCCATGAGCAGAATTTCGGGCTCCATGATCAAGGTCCGCATCAGCGCCACGCGCTGGCGCATGCCGCCCGAGAGCATGCGCGGGAAAGCTTTTTCAAAGCCGCTCAATCCGGCTTTCTCGATCGCCGCGGTGACCTTCGCCGCCCGCGTCGCCTTTGGTACGCCCGCGATCTCCAAACCGTAGCCGATGTTGCGCTCGACGGTGCGCCAAGGAAACACCGTGTCGCGTTGAAACACGTAGCCGACCTTGCGGTTGATGCGGCCGGGCTCGATGGTATCCTGATCGATGCGGATCTTGCCGTCGCTTTTGCTCAAGAGGCCAGCGACCATATTGAGAATGGTGCTCTTGCCGCAGCCCGAAGGGCCGAGCAGCGCAACGAACTCACCCTGTCGAACGTCGAACGAGACATCGTCGACGGCCGTCACGCTGCTCGCGCCGGAGCCGTAGATTTTGTCGAGATTTTCAACCGTGATGCGGATCGGTCCGGCGTCGGCTCTGGCCGCATTGGAACGCGGCGTGGCTTGGCTCACGATGTCTACTCCGCCGCTTCGCGCTGGATATCGAGGCGCGGCAAAGCCTCGACCAGACGCGCTGTCAGGTGATCGATCGCCGATGTCAACGGACCGAAACCCTGTGAGCGGACCAACGTCTGTTCGTCGAGATAGAGCGCACGATTGATTTCGATCTGCAGGGCGTGCACGCGCGTCGTCGGCTTGCCGTAGTGCTCGGTAATGAAACCGCCGGCGTACGGCCGGTTCAATTGCACGTCATAGCCGAGGCCGGTCAGGCAATCGCGCACGAGGCGGGTGTAGCGCTGATCGCATGACGCACCGAACCGATCACCGATGACGAAATGCGGTCGCTGGCTGTTGGGTTGGCCCGAATTGGTCGAGGGCATGGAGTGGCAGTCGATCAACAAAGCCAAGCCGAAGCGGCGGCGGGTTTGTTCGAGCAGCCCCGTCAAAAGGTTATGGAACGGCCGGTACAACAGCTCGATGCGCTCGAAACCGACGGCGAGCGGTAAGCGCTCGGCATAGATTTCCTCGCCGTCCGAGACGATGCGCGGAATCGTGCCGAGACCGCCGACGACCCGCACGGACTGCGTGTTGGCGAAGGCCGGCGGACGCTCGACGAACAGGTCGGGATCGAGTTCGTAGGGTTCGCGATTGGCATCGACATAAGCCCGCGGAAAACGGGCGGCGATCATCGGCGCACCGTGTCGGACGACGCCGGCGAAGAGCTCGTCGACATAACAATCTTCGCTTTTGCGCAGGGCATGGGGATCGAGCCGGCTCGCATTCAAGAACGCGCGCGGGTAAACTCGCCCGGAATGCGGCGAACAGAACACCAGCGGCGTTCGCTGCAGGCGCGGCTCCGAGAGTTCGAATGGCGGCGTCAACTCGGCGACGACCGACGCGCGCTCGGCTGCGATCATGCCCATGCTCGTTCCACGCCACGCTCCCCGGTTGCCCGATCACTCAGACGCACATTGCCTCCGCCCAGGGCCCCTGTCCACTCGACGTTCGGGCCGCCGATCGGCTTTTTCGACATGACGCTCAGCCGGCTATCTTCGAAAAATCAGCGACAGACAGTGTCGCAGCCCGGATTTCCGACAACAATTTCAAACGGTTTGCCCGCACAGCCGCGTCCTCGACATTGACCGTGACCGCCTCGAAGAACGCGTCGACGGGGGCGCGCAGTTCGGACAGCGCCCGCATGGCGCCGGCGAATTCCTCGACGTCGATCGCCTTGGCCGTATCCCGCTTCGCCTTCGTGATCGCCGCGTGCAAAGCGACCTCCTGCGGCTCGCGCAGAAGCGTTGCGTCGGCGTCGCCCGAATGCGCGCGCTTGTCTTTCTTTTCTTCGATGCCAAGGATGTTGGCCGCGCGTTTCACGCCCGCAAGCAGCGTCTTGCCGTCCTCGGTCTTGAGAAACTGATCGAGCGCCGCGACGCGCTTCACGATCAAGGCGAGATCGTCCTGATTGCCGAGACCGAACACCGCAGCGATCAGATCGTGACGCAAGCCCTTGTCGCGCAGATAGACCTCCAGGCGGTCGGCGAAGAACGAAAGCAGGTCGGACGTAACCTCGTGCAAGCTAAACTTATGCATCAAGTGGATTTGACCAGTTGTCTTCGGATTCAACGCATCTCTTACGATGCTAGCGGAGATTGGATCGGCTTTCGGTCCGAGAGTTATTGGCTCATTGCGATGCCGCAAATCAGCTTGTTCTAAATGCAAATTGAACGCGTACCCAATTGTCTGCTTCAACGCCAACCTCAGATCGTTTTCCAATATGATGCGGATGAC
>JANOAW010000389.1:0-4407 GCA_031411355.1 Hyphomicrobiaceae bacterium
CCGGAAATCGCGCGCACACCAAGCGGCATGAATACGGTGAGGTAGGCAATAAGCAGCACCCAGAACGTCCCGTAGACCGGCAGCGGAAACACCAGCCATGCCCACATCATGCCGAACGCGAACACGAGGCGCGGAACCGCTTGCGGGAACATGGCGAGGTATTCGAGTGCGCCGCGTCCCGGCAACGAGCTGCGCAGGATGATCCACGTCAGCAGGCCGGTCAAGGCGACGCCGAGCGTGGCGGTGACGAAGGCGAGTACGAGGCTGTTCAGCATGGCCGTACGCACGGCGTTGATCGACAGCGCCTGCTTGAAATTGTCGAGCGTGAAATTCGACGCTGCGGGAAACGCCACCGCGAGTTTCTGCACAGCCGCGAACATCAGCGTCGCAACGGGCAACAGCGCCGACAGGAACACGTAGCCGGCGACCACGCCGAACAACACCCAACGCAGTCGGCCCATGTCCATCACACGTGGGTGGAACGCCTTGCCGGAGACGGTGACGTAGCTGCGTTGCGAGGTCACGCGGCGGTACAGCCACAGCATCACGAACATGACGGCGAACAACGACACGCCGAACGCCGCGGCGAGGGGTATGCGCGGCGGATATTGCGATACGAAATGGTAGATGGCGGTCGTGATGACGTAGAAGCGGGCCGGCGTGCCGAGCACCAGCGCCACCGAAAACGAACCGAGCATTTCGGCGAACACGAAGATCGCGGCGCCGAGCACTCCGGGCGCAACCAGCGGCAAGGTCACGCGCCACATCGTGCGCCACTTGCCAGCTCCCATGACCTGCGACGCTTCCTCGAGCGCGGGGTCCATGGATTGCATGACGGCGCTGATCATGACGTAGGCAACCGACCCTTCGAAGAGCGCCATCACCCACGCGATCCCCATCGGCGACGTAATGTCGATCAGTGCCTCCCAACCCGTCGCGTTGTGCAAGCCGAGCCTGCGCCAGACCTGATTGACGAAGCCACTCTCAGGCGCGCCGAGAAAGCTCCAGGCGAGCGCGCCGAGCAAGGGCGTGACGTAGTACGGCACCGTCATCAGCTGATCGAGCGTGCGCTTGAACGGCACGTTGGTGCGCGTCAGGATCCAGGCCGTGACGAAGCCGAACAGCAGCGCCATCAACGTCGAGACGGTCGTCACCACGAGCGTGTTCCAGACGATCTGGGGATAGTCGAACAGCTTGGCATAATTGGCCCCGCCATAGGCAGTCGGCGGACGCGTATCGGGGATGCCGACGTCGAACGAGGCCTGCACGAGGTAGTAGATCGGATACAGAACGAAGCCGGCCACGATGACGACGATCGTCGCCATCGAGATGGTTTCGATGACCTTGATGCGTGACCGAGCGTCGGGGAGCTCGTGCTGCAGGCTCGATGTCATGGCGCGTCGGTCTCTCGCGGGCGCTTGCAAGGCCGGCGCGACCAACATGAACGGACTTGTTCCTCGCGGCAAGTCGACCATGGGCACGATGGCCGACACTTGAACGTGTCGGTCTCCCATCATGCCTCAGCGCTGCTCACATCCGTGCGACGCCGAACGTGATCCCCTGCAGCGGCCTTGCCACCGCTTCACGGCAGATATCGAGGCAGAAGGCCAAGACTTTGCGGCTGTCACGCGGGTCGATCAAGCCGTCGTCCCACAGGCGCGCGGTGGCGTAGAACGCGGTCGACTCGCGGTCGAATTGCGCGACGATGCCAGCTTCCATCTTGTCGAGGGCGGCACTGTCGACCGGCTTTTTTGACCGCCGCGCGCCATCCTCCGTGACGATACGCATGACGCCGGCTGCCTGCGCGCCGCCCATCACGGAAATGCGGTTGTTCGGCCAGGCGAAGATGAAACGCGGGTCGAAACCGCGCCCGCACATGCCGTAGTTGCCGGCGCCGAACGAGGCGCCGATGTGCAGGGTAATCTGCGGCACGGTTGCGTTGGCGACGGCCTGGATCATCTTCGACCCGTGTTTGACGATGCCCGCGGCCTCCGCCTCGCGACCGACCATGTAGCCGGTCGTATTCTGCAGATACACGATCGGCGTGTTGGATTGCGAGCAGGCCTGGATGAAATGCGCGGCCTTTGTGGCGCCGTCGGCGTCGATGGGCCCGTTGTTGCCGACGAGGCCGACGGCGTGCCCCTCGATCGCGGCGTGTCCGACGACGGTGTGGGTGCCATAGAGGGCTTTGAACTCGAGGAAGTCCGAGCCATCGACAAGCCGGGCGATCACTTCGCGTACGTCGACGGGGCGACGATAGTCCGTCGGCACCAGGCCCGCGAGTTCGTCGGGCGAATATCGCGGTTCAGAAAATGTCGGCCGTACGCGCAACGGCAGTTGCGCGTTCCAGGGCAGCTTGGCCATTATTTCGCGACACAGACGGATGCCTTCGGCGTCGTCCTCGGCCATGTATTCAGCCAGTCCGGATTTGGTCGCGTGCATCTCGGCGCCACCGAGATCTTCGTCATGGGCGATCTCGCCCGTGGCGGCTTTCAACAACGGCGGTCCGGCGAGGAACACTTTGGCCTTGCCGCGCACCATGACAACGTAGTCGGACAATCCCGGCAGATAGGCGCCGCCGGCCGTTGATGATCCGTGCACGACGGTGACTTGCGGTATGCCGGCGGCGGACATGCGGGCTTGCGTCGCGAAACCGCGTCCCCCGTCGACGAACATCTCGGCCTGATACAGCAGGTTCGCGCCGCCGCTCTCCACCAGACGCACCGTCGGCAGCTTGTTCTGCATGGCGATCTGTTGCGTGCGGTGGTTCTTCTTGACGGCCATCGGAGTCGACGTGCCGCCTTTGATGGCGCTGTCGGACGCCGTCACCATGCAACGGATGCCCGACACGTAGCCGATACCGGCAATACCCCCGCCGGAGGGGCTGTCCTTGTCGTCGTGCATGCCGAAGCCGGCGAGCGTCGACAGCTCCAGCCACGGCGCACCCCGATCGAGCAGCAGGGCCAGACGTCGACGCGGGAGCAATTGACCGCGTCTTTCAAACAGCGCCGCCTTGGCATCGGAACTGTCCCGCACCTTGGCCTCGAGCGCTCGAAATTCATCGACTAGCCGCAACATGTCGGCGCGGTTCTGGCGATAGCTGTCGGATGTGGTGTCGAGGCGACTGTCGATCGTGGGCATGGCGCTCGGTCGGATATGGCGTGGCGACCCAACGCTTAAATCGCCGACGGCGCGAAGTCGACCACGACCACGACGGCCGCATGCGTTGGCTGGAGCATTTTCCACCAAAGTGGACACCGGATTGGTGTAGAAAATGCGACAAACAATAGATTCAAGAGCGCTTTACTGACCCAAACCAAGTTCAAAGCGCTCTAGCTGCGAGCGCCGGCAATCTGGCCAGCAACGCGATCTCTATCGGCCGGATTGGTGGTGTCGACTTCGATTGCGTCGGCTGATGTTACAGCGAACACGCAACCGATGCCGATCAGGATCGGAAGATCGTCGGGCATCGCGGCCGTGCCACTGGCAAGATCGGCCAGTGATCCGCGCCAATGAGCTTCGTTGGCGCGTGACAGGCCCGCTGCGACGCACACCGGCGTCGATCCAGCCAATCCGCCGGCGATCAAGCGTTCGGAAACGAGCCCCCCCGTGCGCCCCGCCATGTAGAAGACGAGTGTCGTGTTCGGGTCGGCGAGCCCGCGCCAGTCGAGAGTGTCGGGCAGGGCCCCTGTGCGCGCATGGCCAGTGACGAAACGAACCGATTGCGCATGATCACGGTGCGTCAAAGAGAGGCCGAGGCGGGACGCCATGGCGGACGCAGCCGTGATGCCAGGCACGACCCTGACGGCGATACCGTTGCGGGACAGCATCTCGATTTCTTCGCCTGCACGGCCAAAGATCATGGGATCGCCGGACTTCAGTCGAACCACATGTTTGCCTTGGCGAGCCAGTTTCAGCATGGTCGCATTGATGTCGTCCTGACGACAGCTGTCACGCCCGCCGCGCTTGCCGACCATCATGCGCTTGGCCTCGCGCCGGGCAAGTTCGAGCACGTCGTCAGCAACCAGATCATCGAACAAGATGACATCGGCGGATTGGAGCGCGCGCACGGCCGCGAGCGTCAACAATTCAGCGTCGCCTGGACCGGCACCGACCAACGTGACGCGGCCGACAGGACTGCCGGGCGTCGCGGCCCCCGTGTCGAGACTTTTGATCAAGGTCGACAGTTCGTCGTCGGCCGGCGCCGCGCTGAAGGCGCGTTCGGCGAACCGCTCCCAGAAGGCACGTCGTGGTGAGCCGGGCGACAGACGCGCCGCCACGTGGGCGCGAACATGCTTGGCCAATGATCCCCAGGCTGACAAAGTCGGTGGCAGCAGCGTTTCGATGCGGCGGCGCACGGCTTGGCCGAGGATGGGCGCACCGCCATCGGTGGAGATGCCGACCACG
>JANOAW010000390.1:0-4236 GCA_031411355.1 Hyphomicrobiaceae bacterium
CGACGTCAAGGAAATACCGGCCGAGGGATCGCTTCTACCAGATACCTTCCAGTTGCCGCGCGGGTCGGCCCGGCAATCGGTGCTCGAAATGATGGCGGCGGCGCAGAAAAAGCTCTTGGAACAGTTGTGGGCCGAGCGTCAGGCTGGTCTGCCGGTGGCGACGCCGGCCGAAGCTGTGACATTGGCGTCGATCGTCGAAAAGGAGACTGGCAAAAACGACGAGCGGGACAGAGTGGCAGCTGTGTTCGTCAATCGGCTCAAGGCCAAGCCGCAGATGCGGCTCGAAAGCGACCCGACCATTTTGTACGGCAAATTCACGACACGAACCGCCTGGGGCACGCCGATCCTCAAGAGCTGGATCCGCGAGGCGACCGCACACAACACCTATGTGATCGCCGGGCTGCCCCCGACACCAATCTGTAATCCAGGTCGCGCCGCCATCGAGGCGACGCTGAAACCGATCCAATCCAAGGAATTGTTCTTCGTCGCCGATGGGCGCGGCGGCCACGTTTTCACTGAAACGCTGAAGGACCACAACCTGGCCGTTGCCCGGTATCGCACCGTCGAGCAGGAGCGTGCGGCGGCCAAAGCTGGAGCGCCGGCTCCCCCGCCGAGCAGCGCACCCGTGACACCGACGACGATCAACACCGGCACGCCCGCGAAATCCGCAGCGCCTGTGGCATCGTCGAAGAAAGCACCGTAACGAGAGTACTCAGCGATCGCGGCGCACGGCGCTGACGATCGGGCAATCAGGGGTCGCGCATCATGTTGAAGATCTATGGGGTCTGCCGCTCACGCGCGTCGCGCAACATCTGGGCCTGCCTGGAAATGGGCATCCCGTTCGAGCACATTCCGGTCATCCAGGTTTACCGGCTTCCCGACCCGAACGCATCCGGCACTCCCCTCAACACGCGCACGCCGTCGTTTCTCGCCGTCAACCCAAACGGCCAGATTCCGGCCATCGATGACGACGGCTTCGTTTTGACCGAGAGCCTCGCCATCAATTTTTATCTTGCCCGCAAACACGGCGGTATCTGCGCTCCCGCAAACGTGCGCGAAGAGGGTGAGATGCTACGCTGGACGTTGTGGGCCGCGGCCGAAGTCGAATTGCAGGCGATCACGGTGCTGTATAATCGCATTGGCAAACCGCCGGCCGAGCGCGACGAAGCTGCAGCGGTGTCCGCGATCGAGGCCTTGAGGCCAAAACTGGCCGTGCTCGATGCCCACCTGGCTGACGCCGGCGGCTACATGGTCGGGCGTCGGTTCACTGTCGCCGACATCAACGTCGCCGAAGTGGTTCGCTATGCGGCTGCCGCACCCGAGGTGTTCACAGCCGCCCCCCGCGTGAAAGCTTGGTACGAAACCTGCCAGGCGCGGCCGGCGTTTCAAACCATGTGGACGCAACGCAACGCCGAGCCCGCCTGACGTCCAAGTTCACCTGTAACAAACGGATTTGACGGCCGCGACCACGTGCTCGGCATTCGGCAAGGCCAACTTCTCGAGATTGGCGGCATACGGCATGGGTACGTCTGCGCCGGTAACCTTGGCGGGTGGGGCGTCCAGGTAGTCGAAGGCCTGGATGGCCGCCTGCGCGCAGATCTCGGAGCCGATCGAGCACACCGGCCAAGCCTCCTCGACTGTCACCAGGCGATTGGTTTTCCGGATCGACGTGACAATCGTCGCCATGTCGAGCGGGCGCAGCGTTCTGAGGTCGATGACCTCGATCTCGATGCCGTCCTTGGCCAGGATATCGGCGGCCGCGAGCGCATAGTGCATGCCGCGCGCGAACGATACGACCGTGCAGTGTCGTCCCTCCCGCACCACGTCGGCTTTGCCGATGGGCACGATCCAGTCGGCCGACTTCGGCACGGGACCGGAGGTGCCGTAGAGGATCTCGTTTTCGAGCATCAGCACGGGGTTTGGGTCGCGAATGGCGGCCTTCAACAATCCCTTGGCATCGGCCGCATTCGACGGCGCCACGACCTTCAAGCCGGGAATGTGGGCGTACCAGGCCGAGAAACATTGCGAATGCTGGGCGGCGACGCGGGCGGCCGCACCATTGGGGCCGCGAAACACGATGGGACAGCCGAGTTGCCCGCCCGCCATGTACAACGTCTTGGCGGCCGAATTGATGATCTGGTCGATCGCCTGCATGGCGAAATTCCAGGTCATGAACTCCACGATCGGCTTCAGGCCCGCGAACGCCGCGCCGACACCGACGCCGGCGAAGCCTTGTTCGGTGATGGGCGTGTCGATGACACGCTTGGCGCCAAATTCCTCGAGTAGGCCCTGGCTGATTTTATAGGCCCCTTGATATTGCGCCACTTCCTCGCCCATCAAGAAGACGTCGCCGTCGCGCCGCATCTCCTCGGCCATGGCATCGCGCAACGCTTCGCGCATCGTCTGTGTGATGGTGTCGCCGGCAGGGGCGGGTGTTCTGCGCACTTCGGCAGTGGACGTGGCCGTGGACGGGGCCGGGCGCGCCACCTGCGCTGGCACCGCGTTCTGTGCCGGTGCGGCGACGCTTCTTGCAGCGGCGGTCGCGATCACGGCCGGTTCGCCGCCCGCAGCAACGATCATGGCGATCGGCGTGTTGACCTTGACGCCTTCGGTGCCGGCCGGAACCAGGATCTGCCCGATGACACCCTCGTCGACGGCCTCGACCTCCATCGTCGCCTTGTCGGTTTCGATCTCGGCGATGATGTCACCGGGCTTGATCGACTTGCCCTCGGTGACGAGCCATTTGGCCAGTTTTCCTTCCTCCATGGTGGGGGAGAGAGCCGGCATTAGGATGGGCGTGGACATGGGATGATCGGCTGCTGGCGAGGGACGGGGACGGGGACGGGCGACGCTATCGCGTGGCCCGATGGATGGCGAGCCCAGAAAACGCATCGGTCCCATCGATCCGTGTCTCCACTTAGCCGCCCCGTTCTGGTCGAGCCGATTTTGCCGACCGCGCGCCGGCCACCTCATGGTAGATAAGACGGGGTCGCTAAGACGGGGTCCCTGTGCAAGGCGGCGGCGCCATGTCAATCTGTGCCGAGATCGCCGCAGGGGTCTGCATGGCACGGCTCGAACTGTCCAACGTTTCCAAGCATTATGGCCCGACACGGGCCGCGGATGACGTCACCCTCGACGTCGCCGACGGCGAGTTTCTCGTCCTGCTCGGCCCATCCGGCTGCGGCAAAACCACGACCTTGCGCATCGTCGCGGGCTTCATCGAGCCGACCAGCGGCACGGTGCGGGTCGGTGCGCGTGACATCACGTCGTTGCCGCCGTGGAAGCGCAATGCCGGGCTCGTGTTCCAGAGCTACGCCCTGTTTCCGCACCTGACCGTCGACGAGAACGTTGCCTTCGGCCTCGAGATGCGACGCGTGCCCAAGGCTGACATGGCGCCCCGCATCGCTGAGGCGCTGCGGCTCGTCCGCCTCGATCATCTCGGCGCACGGTTGCCGCGCCAGTTGTCGGGTGGACAGCAACAGCGGGTGGCGCTGGCACGCGCCCTCGTGTTCAGGCCCGACATTCTGTTGCTCGATGAACCGCTGTCGAACCTCGACGCTAAGCTGCGCCAGGACGTGCGCGTCGAAATCCGCGAGTTACAAAAGAAACTCGGCCTGACGACCGTGATGGTCACACACGATCAGGAGGAGGCGCTGACCATGGCCGACCGGCTCGTCGTCATGAGCGAGGGCCGCATCCGCCAGATCGGATCGCAGCAGGATCTCTACGAGCGGCCAGCCGATCGCTTCGTCGCCGATTTCGTCGGCCGCTCGACATTCATCGAGGGGGTGGTCGAGGTCGCGGGGCGGTTCGTTTCAGCGGGTGGATTGATCATCGCCTGCGCTGCCGCAGCGCCCCTTGGAACGGCCTCGCTCGCGCTGCGTCCCGAGCGCCTCGTGCTCTTGGACCCGGGTGCTCCCGGATTGGACAACACCTTCGAGGGGCCAGTCGAGTTCGTCTCCTACCTCGGCGCGCAGATCGACGTGCACGTACGGTTGAGCCCGGCAGAACGTGTCGTCGTGCAGATGCCCAATCGTCCGGATCGGCCCTTGCCGGATGTCGGCACACCGGTCAGGATCGGATGGAGCCGGGGAACGGGCCGGGTATTTCAGGGCTCGCTCTAATATGCGGCAGAGGTGGTCGACATGAGTTACGACAGGGCACACCGCACATATCGCACCGTTCAGATGGTCATCGCGGGTACAGTGTTTGCTGCAACGTTGTGTTCGAGCCGTG
>JANOAW010000391.1:0-8902 GCA_031411355.1 Hyphomicrobiaceae bacterium
GATCTTTTCGGCGCGCAAGATCATTACCATGAACCCGTCACGTCCGTACGCGACGCACGTCGCTGTGCGGGACGGGCGCATTCTCGGCGTCGGCACGCTCGACGAGTTGCAACGCTGGGGCAGCCATACGCGCGACGATCGCTTCGCCGGCAAGGTCTTGATGCCCGGCTTCGTCGAGGGACACAGTCACGCCTCCGAAGGTACGATGTGGCGCTTCGTCTATTGCGGCTATTTCGATCGCACCGACCCCGACGGCAAGCTCTGGGGTGGCGCCCGCGATGTCGACGCTGTACTGGCACGCCTGACCGACGCGCATGGGCGCCACCCAATGGGGCCGCTGACCGGCTGGGCGCTCGACCCCATTTACTATGCCGCCGGCAAACGCATGACGCGCGCCGATCTCGACCGGGTGTCGACCAGCCGTCCGATCGGCATCATGCACGCCAGCGGTCACATCATGAACGTCAATACCAAGGCACTGGAACTTGCCGGTATGCTGCGCACCGGTGTCAATCATCCAGGCGTGCCCTTGGGCCGAGACGGGCTGCCGACCGGTGAGATGAAGGGGCCCGACGCAATGACGCCGCTCGGGCGCCATGTCGGCCTCGATCGCGGACTTCTCGCCGCCGATGAACCCGGCATCCGTGATTTCGCTCGGCTGTGCGTGCGCAAGGGTGTCACGACCGCAACCGACCTCGCCAATCTACTGCCGGATGCGGCGGTGCAGATGATGGCGCGAGTGGGCGCGGAGCCGACATTTCCCGCCCGCATCGTGTCGATGCGTGTCTTGCGTGACCTCGGGCCCGAGGCGACCATCGAGCACGCGGCGTCGTTGCGCGTCAAAAGCACGGACCTGATGCGCTTCGGCATCGTCAAAATCGTCGTCGACGGTTCAATCCAGGGATTCTCGGCGCGCCTGCGGTGGCCCGGCTACTTGAACGGCTCCGGTCCAGGCCTCTGGTATGTGACGCCTGAACATCTCCGCACCGCGATCGAGACGGCATTGCGCCTGGGCGTGCAGGTGCATGCCCACACCAATGGCGACGAGGCCACCGACCTCGTCCTCGACACGCTCGAAGCGGCATTGAAAATCCAGCCGACGAACGAGCACCGTTTTACGCTCCAACACTGCCAGCTGGCCAACGCTGCGCAATTCCGGCGCATGAAAGCGCTCGGCATGTGCGTCAATCTGTTCCCCAATCACCACTATTACTGGGGCGATCAGCATTATGAGCTGACGGTTGGAGCAGAGCGCGCCGAGCGCATGAACGCGTGCGCAACGGCGTTGGCGACGGGCGTGCCGCTGGCCATCCACTCCGACGCACCGGTCACGCCTCTTGGGCCATTGTTCACGGCATGGTGCGCGATCAACCGGCAGACCGCGAGCGGCCGCACACTCGGCGAATACGAGCGCATATCGTTGGCCGATGCCCTGCGCACCATCACGCTCGGCGCCGCCTATACGCTCAAGCTCGACGGCGAAATCGGGTCGATCGAAATCGGCAAGCAGGCCGACTTCGCGGTTCTCGATGACGACCCGGAAGCCATCGGCGCGGTGCACTTGAAAGATGTCCGCATCTGGGGAACGGTGCAAAGCGGCCGCATTTTCGAAGCCGCTGCGATCTGAGTAACGGCGCTCTGCGACAACGCTTGCCGAACGGCGCATTGCCCGCCACCCGGTTCCACGCTCCGCGATGCCGTGGTACCGCCGCCACGAGCCCACGATGACGCAAATCTCCGCGGTCCCGGTCAGCCAGTAGCCAAAATCGCACAGGGCACACGAGGCACGACGCGAGATGTGTTCACTCCCGCAGGCCGATGGAGCGCACCGTGTAGCCTGATCCCGCATCGGCGGCGTCGATCGTGGTCGACGCAACCGGTCCCCCGAAAGCTCTCGGATCACCACCTCGGCGCAAGCCTCGGTTATGCCGATGCCAGCTCAATACTTCCGGATCAGACCGACGAGCTTGATCCCGCATCGGCGGCGTCGATCGTGGTCGACGCAACCGGTCCCCCGAAAGCTCTCGGATCACCACCTCGGCGCCCGCCTCAGCTATGCCGATGCCAGATCAATACTTCCGGATCAGACCGACGAGCTTGCCCTGAATGTCGACCTGATCTGGTCCAAAAATCCGCGTCTCATACTTCGGGTTGGCTGCTTCGAGAGCGACGGAGGCACCTTTGCGGCGCAAGCGCTTCAACGTCGCCTCTTCGTTTTTGACCAACGCGACCACGATTTCGCCCGTGTTGGCCGTGGCTTGCCGCTTGATGATGACGATGTCGCCTTCGTGAATGCCAGCGTCGATCATCGAATCACCCTTCACCTCAAGGGCGAAATGTTCTCCAGGTCCGAGCAGATCAGGGGGGCAACTGATGTCGGCGGTATGGGTCTGGATGGCTTCGATCGGAACACCAGCCGCGATACGCCCCATGAGCGGCACGCCGATTGATCCGCCTGTATCGACGGCATGTGCGCCCGGCAACGCGGGCTGGCGCCTCTGGCCGCCATCGATCACCGCTGGCTGAAATCCGCGCTGCGGTTCGGACAGTCCCGTCGGGATGGAAGCTGGCGGCGCATATGCCGCAGAATGGATCGATGCCGGACCAGCCGACGCTTCCGGCATCTTAATGATTTCGAGGGCGCGCGCGCGATGCGGTAGGCGACGGATGAAGCCCCGCTCTTCCAGAGCCGTGATCAAGCGATGAATGCCAGACTTGGATTTCAGCTCCAGCGCATCCTTCATTTCGTCAAAAGACGGGGGCACGCCAGTTTCCTGCAGCCGCCGGTGGATCAACATCAAGAGGTCTTTTTGCTTCTGCGTCAGCATGGTGAGCCTTCGTGCTTCTGCCAAAGTTCGACCGCCGGTTCGACGGGTGCATTCGATTGCTTCGAGACGCTGTTTGCTCCGGCAACTCAAACCGCACGGGCAACCCGGTCCGCATAACTCCGTTGCAACGTCTTGCTGTACGGCAAGTGATCCAATCCACATACAGCCGATCCGACCGCTACCGGAGTCGATCTGACGTTCTGCAAATGCACTTCTGTGTTCTGGATACTTACCAGGAACATATAGACCGTTCCGCCGATGTTCGGCAAGTGTTTTTTAACACTCGCGTGTGCAACTCGGGTTACATGTCGAGCGGCAGGACCGCGACGGCTGTACCTGCTGGCGTCGCGGGCGCGCGGATCGACCTGATGAGTAAGACGTTGGCCTCGGCAAGTGGCGACAACAGGGAAGAATCTTGCGAGCGCACTGGGGTTACGTGCACGACGCCATCTGCATCGGTGCTGGTGACGGCGCGCATATAGTGCGCGCGTGGTCCGTTTGGCGGCAATGCCACGGTGCAGCGCGCCGTTATTGCGCGATGCGGTTCGGCTTCGAGACCAAGCAGGGCACGCACGAGGGGAACCAGGAACAAGCGTGCCGTGACCAACGACGATACGGGGTTCCCAGGCAATCCGAGCACGCGTCGTGTACCGAGCCGGCCAAACATCAACGGTTTGCCGGGTCGCATGGCAATTTTCCAGAACCCGAGATCGAGACCCATGTCTCGCAGAACGGGCCCAACCAGATCGTGATCGCCGACCGAGGCGCCGCCGAGCGTCACCACGATGTCGGCCTCGCACGCGGCTTCGAGATGGGCGCGAAGGCTGTCGCGCGTGTCTTGGGCGATGCCGAGAAATATCGGAGATCCGCCGCTCGCTGCCACTAAGGCTGCGACGCCGACAGGGTTCGAGCACACGATCTGTGAGGGGCCAGGCGTGTTGCCCGGCAGGACCAGTTCGTCGCCCGTGGCCAGGATGGCCACGCGCGGTTTGCGGCGGACGGGCACGCGCCCGTGGCCCATTGCGGCGGCTAAAGTCACGTCGCGCGGACCGAGCTTTCTGTGCCCGGTAAGCAGGAGGTCGCCGATCGAGAAATCGCCCCCTCTCGGGCGCACATGTTCGGCGTCCGGCTGGCCCTCGACGACCGTGAGGCGATGACCGTCGCGCCGCGCATGTTCTTGGATGACGATTGCGTCGGCGCCACGCGGCATGGGCGCGCCGGTGAAGATGCGGACGGCGTCGCCGGCGCTGATCGAGCCGTCGTATGCATGACCGGCAGCGGCTTCGCCGATGACCCGGAGCGTCGCTGGCAGCGTTGCTACGTCGCCGGAGCGTACGGCATATCCGTCCATTGCAGACGCATCGAACGGCGGTTGCGTCGTCATCGCCTGGAGTGGCATCGCGAGCACGCGCCCCGCGGCGTCGAACACATCGACAATGTCCACGTCGACGAGGGCGTGGACGTCGTCGAGCACCGCGGCGAGCGCGGCTTCGACGGTCATCGCGCCTGTCTCGGGGGGCGGTGTCATGGCTTCAGGTTTCATCGCCTCAGTATGTCGCCCGGCCACCTGAAATATCCAGCACCTGCCCGGTTGTGAACGAGCAATCCGACGATGCTGCCCAAGTCACCAGGGCCGCGACCTCCTCGACCGTGACGAATCGCGCGCGCGGGATCTTGGACAGCATGTAGTCGATATGCTGCTGCGTAATTTGATCGAAAATCGCGGTACGCGCAGCGGCCGGGGTAATTGCATTCACGGAGATATCGTAGCCGGCCAACTCTTTGCCGAGCGATTTCGTCAGCGCAATCAAAGCCGCTTTCGAGGCCGAGTAGGCTGACGCGTTCGGGTTGCCCTCTTTGCCAGCGATCGAGGCGATATTGACGATGCGGCCGTAGTTGCGTGCGATCATGCCGGGAATGACAGCTTGACAGCAATTGAAGGGGCCATCGAGGTTGACGGCCATCGTGCCCCGCAGCTGCTCGAGCGAGTACTCCCAGAGTTTGGCTGTCGGTCCGGCAATGCCGGCATTGTTGACGAGAATATCGATGCCCGCAAACGCCTTCATGGTCGCATCGCGTGCCGCCGAGACGCTGCTCGGGTCGGTGACATCGCAGGCAACGGCCATCACGGCGGCACCGAGGTGATCAGCCGTCCGCGCAGCGAGCGCGCCATCGTGATCCCAGATCGCGACCTTGGCACCAGAGGCGACGAAGCGTTCGGTAACAGCGCGGCCGATGCCTTGTGCCCCGCCCGTGACGACGGCGACGCGGTTCGAGAGGTCATAACGTGTCGGCATGATCCACTTTCGGTATCTAACGGTGTTGACGCTCCCCCGAGCTTACCACGCGCCAACGACTGCGTGCGAGCCCGCGCCGGCACGATTGTGCCGACCGCCGTCGATCCCGATGGCTGCCGCGGATCCTCGGCGTCAATGGCGGCCGAACATCTGCTTCAGGACACCGACGAGCAGCATCATGGCGGCGCCACCTATGCCGCCACCCGCCACCTGTTGCAGAATGGCGCCAACATCGATGTCGCCACCGGCGGCAGTTGCGGCGACGGACGCTGCCGGGCCGAGCATGCCATTCAAGATCTGGCTGCCGATGCCGCCGCCGATCATGCCGGCCAACGAATTGCCGAGCGTGCCGAGACTGAGGTTTTTCAGCAGAGCGCCGCCGAGGTTGCCGCCCGCCGCGCCGCTGATCAGTTGGATGATGAGCGTTGCGATATCCATGTCCGTCCCCTTACTGTTGCAATCATGCTTTTAAGTCCGCAGCCTTGATGCCGAACGCAAAAACACGCGCGGTGGTTAACTGCACGGGCTGACGCGATGCGTCGCACCCGATCGTGTCGGTGACCGTTGACGATACCGCACGGCGACCCTTTCGGTCCGGCTCTTTTCGGTGTGGTATGGTCATCCCGAGGATCGAACAAGGATTTGCTCATGAAGTGCTCTCTCGTCGTTGCCGCGATGGCAACACTGGTTACGCTTCTCGGCGCCGGTGCCGCGACCGCGAACGATCGTAAAACACCACCGGCGGCCGTCGACGGAGGGTCACATCCGGCGTCGAGGTATTATCGCCGAGCGCCGCAAGTGCGAAGTTTCGTGCAACGACGCGGCGGATATTCCTATGCGGCCAGCGATGTCGCCAACACCGCTGGAGACAGCCGCGTTCAGTTCGGCTCGACCAATGCGTATCGCAATCCGTATCTAGACCGCCAATCGCGCAGCGGCCCCTTCGATCACGGCTTTTTCTTCGACAGTGGCGTCTCGCCCCGCGGTGGCAACAGTCCGTATCAGAACTGAACCGTAGGTCGAAACGGCGTGGGTGTATGTACAGACCTTACACCCACTCGTTTCACAATTCAATCGCTTTTTGTTCTTTTTATGTATTGACAACTTGCAGGGGGCGGTCTACTTTTCAGCCTTAAGGTGCAATGAAAATCGCAGCAATTTGCGTGAGTTTTGTCATGCGCGATATGATCGACACAGGTTCGCTCGAGTGCCCTGCTTGCGCTACGGTTGAAGCGATAGACGCTGTTGGCGTCGAGCCTATCGGTCGCGATCCGGCACAGCCGATCCTGTGGCGCCGTTTCGGTTTTGACCACGGCGGCATATGCTACGGTTTTGAAACCTCGAAACGGGGGGATCGCTCTCGCGTCGTCGTAAACGGCACGACGGCTTTGGAGTTGCCACGGGCAGTCTGGACGGCCCTGCTTGAGGCAGCGTGCCTGCAACGTGGCGCCGACGCCGCATCCCCAATTGAGCGCGGAGCCGAGTGCGACGCGCGGCCCGCTGCCGCCTCTCGACCACGCGTCCCGCCTGGGCCGGTTCCGAATAGGTCCGAAGACACAGGGCCAAGTCCGGTCGGACCACCGTCCGATGCGCCAAGCGCGCGAGCGGCTGCCGTGACGCGGCGACACCACGGCGTTTCAACGTCAAGCGCATCGCCGTCGACCGAAGCACGATCAATGTCCTCACCTTCGAACCCGTCACGCTGCTGATTGCCCGCGCGATATGGTTCGCTGCGGCTAATTTTGGTCGATGGAGTAATCCGTGTCGACGTCCAGATCTGACCCATCGTCCAAAATGCCGCTGTTGTCCCCGGACGGTCGACAATCCGCCGGTGCGATCGAAATCTCGCGCGGGGTCGGGCGTTGTCTCGCCAATCATGGGTTCTGCTGCGTATCGGAAGTCTCTCTCGCCAACGGGCGACGCGCCGACGTCATGGCCGTCTCCGACTCGGCCGAGATCTGGATCGTCGAGATCAAATCGTCGGTGGTCGATTTTCGCACGGACCTCAAGTGGCCGGAGTATCGAGATTTCTGTGATCGCTTCTATTTCGCAGTCCAGACTACGTTTCCGCGTGACCTTATTCCGGACGGTGTCGGCCTCATTGTGGCCGATCGCTTCGGCGGCGAAGTCGTGCGCCCGGCGCCGGGCCACAAGTTGGATGCCAGTCGGCGCAAAGCCGTGCTGCTCCGCTATGCGCGCACTGCCGGCATCCGTCTGCAGACCGCCCTCGATCCCGACATGAAGCGATATGTCCGCGGCTGGCCAGAGATCTAAAGCCAGAGATCTAAAGCCAGAGATCTTGAGCCGCAGCACCGCGGTTTCGACCATGTGTCGGCCAATTTATCCGTAATCGTCACGTCACCTCGTAGAAGGCAACGCGCACTTGCTTCGGAAAACGAGCCCCCGCACACACGAAAATGCGTCGCATCAGCCATTGGTAGGCCGGCGCTGCGGTTTCAAACCTCGGAATCGTGCGAAAGTAGACCAGGCTCGGATCGACCCATTCTCCCGCCGCCTGACGCGCCAGAACATCGGCTGGACCGTCTCGCATCCCCGTATTTTCAACGAAGATCAGCGCTCCGTCGTCGGTTTCGATGATGTAGCGGGCCTGCAACTCGAGGACGCCGTCGGCACGGATGATCTGATAATCGTTCGCACCCGGCACAACGCGTCCCGAAAGCCGTGCACCTTCGACCCGGCCGCCGAGAATGGGAATGACGCGCCGACGCCCGACACTCGAAATGCCGACGTCGATCGGGGGCGCCACATCGGCGACCAGCGTGGTGACGAAGGACAAGCCCGGCGGGGGGCCCGGCGGGGGGGTGGTGTGGGACATGACGGCTCCTCTGCGCGGACGACCTGTCGACACATGACGCGACAGCCGCAGGCCGTCATGGTACGCTGTCGTATCGCGGGACGGAATGGCGGGGCCTCATGAGTAAGCTGGAAACTGAAGTCTCGCGCGTCGAGGCTCTGGTGGCGGCTCGCCCGAGCCTTCGCGGCGCAAAAATCTTCGCCGGCATCGTGTTCGCAATGCTCGGTTTGTCGTTCATCGCTTCGACGGTTCTGCTGTTTATCGAGTTCCGCGATCACGCGTGGGGCACGTTGCTGTTGACCCACAGCCATCTGTTCCTGTTCTTTCCGACCTTTGGTATCCTGGCTCTGTGCGCATTTCATCTACCCTCTGCCGTCTTCGTGCACCTCTATTGGTATGCGGTGCCGAAAGGAAAACTGCGCTTCCTCCATGGCTGTGCGTGGGCAATCGGCCTGTCCATTCTGGCCTCCAACGTCCTGCTCGGAGAATACGCGACACCGCGTCATGTCTGGGAAATCGCCCCGAAAACGCTGGTTGCGGATCAGGGCGAAGCCGTGCGGTGCGGCGATGCGACTTGCCGGCGTGTGCCCATTCTCGAGGCCATTCAAAACTTGCGCGTCAGTGCGGTGACCAGTGTGCCGTTGTCGAAACTCGGCCGCGCCTGCCAAGCGGATTCGTTGATCGAGCCGTCCGAGGAGTTCGGCAAGGAACGTTACTGCGTGCCGGCCGGCAAGAAGTTGACGGGTGCTCACTGCTGCGAGGTGCAGGCGGCGACCAACCGCTATGTGGCTTTAAAATTCGCCCAACAGACGCCGCGCTCCAATCTCGCACGCGTTGAAATGGTTTTGCAGACGCTGAAAGCGTTCTTCATCGTCGTGTTGATGGTGATCGCCATACTGCTGTTGATCTGGCGCATGCGCATCCAGCGCGTCTATGCGGATCTGGCGCGTCGCATCGATTGG